>NZ_QPEL01000104.1:0-7855 GCF_008368965.1 Bacillus sp. AY2-1
CGGGATGTTGACAAAGTTCAACAAAAAGTGAGATGAAATGAGGAATGCCCCAAGACTAGAAGCAATCATCGCTATAAAAGTTAGTATACATGTAAGAAAAAAAACTTTATTCAAAATAGTCCCCTCCGTCAAAATATTACTAGATTTATTATACTATAAAAGCTATAATAAGTACTAGAAATAATTTTTTGAAAATTATACACAATTAAAGGTCTGATTTTAAGATGATGGTAGCAATGTTAACGTATCCCTTTACGAAAAATTAAAAATATAAACATTTTATTAAAAATTTTAACAAAAAAACAAAAAACTATATTCACAATCGTCGTATTATATGTATAATGAAAATTGTAGAAACTTGGAGATTATTCTTTCAATTCTACTTTTTAACAAGTGAGGGTACAGGAAGTGCAATTAGGGGAGGCAACACAACATGAAGAAAAAGATACCGTTATTACTTGCATCAACTTTAACTGCAAGTATGTTGCTTGGCGCGTGTAGCTACCAAAAAGATGATGCAAAAGCAAAAGGGAAAGAGAACGCTACGAGTAGTAGTAACGGAAAACAGATTCTTAATTTAACAGAGTTATCTGAAATTCCGTCAATGGATGCATCATTAGCATCTGACTCTTCATCTTCTACAGCATTAAATAATACGATGGAAGGTTTATATCGTATTGGCAAAGATCAAAAGAGAATGCCTGGCGTTGCAGAAGATGTCGAAAAGCTAGATGATGGGAAGAAATACATATTTAAATTAAGAAAAGATGCGAAATGGTCAAATGGGGAACCTGTAACAGCTAAAGACTTTGTGTATTCATGGAAAAGAGCCGTAAATCCAGATACAAAAGCAACGTATTCGTACATTATGTTCGATATTAAAAATGCAGAGAAAATTCATAAAAAAGAATTACCTGCTGACCAATTAGGTGTAAAAGCGATTGATGATTATACATTAGAAGTGGAATTAGACAATCCCGTTCCTTACTTTATCGATTTAACAGTTTATCCAGTATTTTACCCGCTAAATGAAAACTTTGTAAAAGCACAAGGTGATAAGTTTGGTTTAGAGGCAAATACAACATTATATAACGGTCCATTCGTTATGAGTGATTGGAAACATGAACAAAGTTTCCAATTCAAGAAGAATCCTTCATATTGGGATAATAAAACGGTTAAAATCGAAGAAATCAACTTTAATATTGTAAAAAATACAGCAACTGATGTAAATTTATATGAGACAAACGCGATTGATCGTGCGGCTTTAACGTCTGAATTTGTTGATAAGTTTAGACAAAGCCCAGAGTTCCAAACAAGAAAAGAAGCAGGGGTTGCTTACTTAAGATTTAATCAAAGTAATCAGTACTTAAGTAATAAAAACTTAAGAAAAGCAATTTCAATGTCCTTTGACCGTGATAACATTGCGAAAGTTATTTTAAATAACGGTGCAATTGGAGCTTACGGATTTGTTGGAAAAGATTTCGCTGAAGGTCCGAATAAAAAAGATTTCCGAGCTGAAAATGGAAAGCTAGTTGAAACAAATCCAAAAGAAGCGAAAAAGCTTTGGGAAACAGCGAAGAAAGAGCTTGGAACTGATAAAATCGAACTAGAATTCTTAAACTTTGATAATGAAGATGCTAAAAAAGTTGGTGAATTCTTAAAAGGTGAGATAGAAAAGAACTTACCAGGTTTATCAATTAAAATTAAACAGCAACCATTCGCACAAAAAAATAAATTAGAAGATTCTCAGCAATATGATATTGCGTTTGGTATTTGGGGACCAGATTTCCCAGATCCAATCTCATATTTAGATATGTTTGTTACGAATGGTTCTCAAAATAAAACAGGGTATTCTAATCAGAAGTATGATGAGTTAATCCTAAAAGCTAAAACAGATACAAAAGATTTACAAGCTCGCTGGAACAACCTTCTAGAAGTAGAGAAGATGTTAATTAAAGAGGATGCAGTTATCACTCCAATCTTCCAAAAAGGTTCAGCGTATGTAGTAAAAGGTGCCGTAAAAGATATTATCCCAATTAACTATGGTGGTAAATTAACTTACAAATGGGCATCTGTTGAACAAAAATAATCTTTTTTTTCCATCGTTTACAAGGGTATATGCCTATGATGGGCATATGCTCTTATTTTAAAAAAATAAAAGTAAGAATATTTTAAACTATCTTATTGCTTTTGAGAAAAACGGGGAGGTGCTTGACTATGGGACGTTATGTATTAAAACGTTTCGTGTACATGGCTTTGACATTATTTTTAATTACTACACTGACTTTCTTTTTGATGAAATTACTTCCGGGTTCTCCGCTTAAAAACCAGGAGAAGCTATCACCGGCACAAAAAGAAATCATTCTTGAAAAATACGGATTAAATGATCCGGTACCAGTTCAATACGCACGTTACTTAGGTAACTTAGCAAAAGGTGATTTAGGGGTATCATTCCAATATGATAACCGCCCAGTAACAGACATGATTGTGGATCGTATTGGACCATCAGCCCAATTAGGTTTACAAGCGATTATATTAGGGACATTTATCGGTTTAATTTTAGGTATTGTTGCCGCACTTCGTAATAATACGTGGGTGGATTATAGTGCAACAGTTATTTCGGTACTCGGAATGTCGGTACCATCATTCGTATTCGCCGCATTACTACAATATTTCGTAGGGGTAAAACTTGGTTGGTTCCCGGTAGCATTCTGGAAAGGACCAGAGTTTACTGTAATGCCTACAATTGCATTATCGATGGGAGTTATCGCAACAATCGCACGTTTCTCTCGTGCAGAATTAATTGAAGTTATGCAGTCAGACTATATTTTAACAGCGAAAGCAAAAGGAATTAGTCAAGGCGTTATCATTGTAAAACACGCACTTCGTAACGCGTTAATTCCAGTTGTAACAATTTTAGGACCAATGGTTGCGGCATTAATTACAGGAACACTTGTTATCGAGCAAATTTATGCTGTACCAGGACTTGGGGAACAATTCGTTAAATCGATTACTTTAAATGACTATACAGTTATTATGGGAACTACGATTTTCTATAGTGCAATCTTCATTTTAGTTATTTTCATTGTCGATATTTTATACGGAATTATTGATCCTCGTATTCGTTTAGCGGGAGGGAAAAAATGATGAAAGATGTACAAAAATTATCTCCAGATTTATTTCAACAAGCCAATCAAAATAATGTTGATAATGAAGTCATTGCCCGTCCAAGCTTAACGTTTTGGCAAGATGTAAGAAGACGTTTGTTCCAACATAAAGGTGCGATGCTTGGCCTTGTATTATTAGTAATCATTGCGCTATTAGCGATTTTTGGACCGATGGTAAGTAAACACTCGTATAAAGAGCAAGATTTAGGTCGTGCGAAATTACCACCAAAAATTCCAGTTATTGAAAATGTTCATTGGTTACCATTTGACGGTACAGATCAATATGGTGTTGACCAATATGAAAAACGTGATATTAAAGAGTACTTCTGGTTTGGTACAGATGATCTTGGCCGTGACTTATGGACAAGAACATGGGAAGGTACACGCGTATCATTATATATCGCTCTTTTAGCAGCAGCAATTGACTTAGTAATTGGGGTTGCATACGGAGGTATTTCAGCATTCTACGGCGGTAGAGTAGATAATATTATGCAACGTATTATGGAGATTATTAACGGTATTCCATACTTAATCATCGTTATTTTAATGGTAATCATTATGGGATCTGGTATTTGGTCAATTACACTCGCGATGGCGATTACGGGTTGGATAGGGATGTCGCGGATTGTTCGTGGACAAATCCTAAAGTTAAAAAACCAAGAATATGTATTAGCATCTCGTACATTAGGTGCAACAAATACACAATTAATTGTGAAACATTTAATTCCAAACGTAATGGGACCTATTATCGTAATGACAATGTTCACAATTCCATCAGCGGTGTTTGGTGAAGCGTTCTTAAGTTTCATTGGTTTAGGAATTCAGCCACCATTCGCGTCACTTGGTTCTCTTGTAAATGATGGTTATAAATCTATTCAAACGTATCCACACATGATGTTCATCCCTGCGGTTGTCATCAGTATGTTAATTCTAGCATTCAACTTAATGGCAGATGGATTACGCGATGCGTTAGATCCAAAAATGCGTAAGTAAATGAGGAGGGAGAAGTAAAAATGAAAACATTGTTAGAGGTAAAAGATTTACAAGTCTCCTTTGATACACATGCAGGTGAAGTACAAGCAGTGCGCGGAGTTACTTTTGATTTGAAAAAAGGGGAAACATTAGCGATTGTAGGAGAGTCTGGTTCTGGGAAATCAGTTACTTCTAAAGCGCTAATGGGGTTAATCCCAAATCCTCCAGGCCGTATTAAAAATGGAGAGATTGTATTTGACGGTCGTGATTTAACGAAATTAACGGAAAAAGAAATGCAGCAAGTTCGTGGTAAAGATATCGCGATGATTTTCCAAGATCCAATGACATCATTAAATCCAACGATGACAATTGGGAATCAAATTATGGAAGGTCTTATTAAACACCAAGGGATGAGTAGAGGAGACGCACGTAAAGTTGCGTTAGAATTAATCGACCTTGTAGGTATTCCAAATCCAGAAGCACGTTTAAAACAATATCCTCACCAATTCTCAGGTGGTATGAGACAGCGTGTAGTTATTGCGATGGCGTTAGCTTGTAACCCGAAATTATTAATTGCCGATGAGCCGACAACAGCGCTAGACGTTACGATTCAGGCACAAATTTTAGAACTTATGAAAGACATTCAGCAAAAAACAGAAGCGGCAATTATTTTCATTACGCATGACTTAGGTGTAGTAGCAAACGTTGCTGACCGAGTGGCAGTTATGTATGCTGGTAAAGTTGTTGAAATTGGAACTGTAGATGAAATTTTCTATAATCCGAAACATCCATATACTTGGGGCTTAATCGCATCTATGCCAAGTTTAGATGGTTCAGAGGAAGAGTTATACGCAATTCCTGGAACGCCTCCGGATTTATTGAAGCCGCCAAAGGGTGATGCTTTTGCACCACGTAACCCACAGGCGCTGAAAATTGATTTTGAAATGGAACCGCCTTTATTTAAAGTAAGTGATACACACTATGCGGCAACTTGGTTACTTCACGAGCAAGCTCCAGAAGTAAAACCGCCGGCAGTTGTTGAAAAACGTATTCTTCAAATGAAAGCAGGTGAACAACATGACTAAACAACGTGAGAAATTAATTGAAGTAAAAAATGTAAAGCAGCACTTCGACGTGAGTGGTGGTGTTGTCAAAGCGGTTAATGATATTTCATTTGATATTTACCGCGGAGAAACATTTGGTCTTGTAGGAGAATCAGGTTGTGGTAAATCAACAACTGGAAGAACGATTATTCGTTTATATGATGCAACTGCTGGTGAAGTATTATTCGATGGTGAAAACGTACATGGTAAGAAATCACGCACAGAATTGAAGAAATTCAACCGTAAAATGCAAATGATTTTCCAAGATCCATACGCATCACTAAATCCTCGTATGACAGTAGGGGATATTATCGCAGAAGGTATTGATATTCACGGATTAGCGAAAAGTAAAAAAGAGCGCATGGACCGTGTTCATGAACTACTAAACACAGTTGGTTTAAATAAAGAGCACGCAAACCGTTTCCCACACGAATTCTCAGGTGGACAACGTCAGCGTATCGGTATCGCTCGAGCGCTTGCTGTAGAACCAGAATTTATCATTGCCGATGAGCCGATCTCAGCACTTGACGTATCGATTCAGGCGCAAGTTGTAAACTTACTGAAAAAGTTACAAAAAGAAAAAGGGTTAACATACTTATTCATTGCCCATGATTTATCGATGGTAAAATACATTAGTGACCGCATCGGCGTAATGTACCGTGGTCAAATTGTAGAACTGACAACAAGTGAAGAGTTATATGCGAATCCAGTTCATCCATATACGAAATCACTATTATCAGCAATTCCGCTACCAGATCCAGATTATGAGCGTAATCGTAAACGTATCGTATACGATCCATCGCAGCATGATTACGGTAGCGAAGTGCCAACAATGCGTGAAATTCGTCCAGGACATTTCGTACTATGTTCTGAAGCAGAGTATAAGAAATATAAAGAAATCTATCAATAAAAAAAGAGCCATTCTTCCATTGCGGAAGGAGGGCTCTTTTTTCTACTATATAAAATTACTAAACTTGAACAGAAATACTCTCTTCTTGTTCTTCAGGTTTAACTAGTGCGTAACGTTCCCAAGCTCTACTTTTCCAGCGGAAGAACATAATAATGGCACGTGTCCATTCGTCGATGGCGATCGCTAGCCAAATACCCACGAGCCCCATATCTAAATGAAAGGCGAAAAAGTAACCTAGTGGTAAACTCATTAACACCATAGAAAATGCACCGATTAAAACAGGATATTTTGCATCACCAGCTGCACGAAGCGAATTAATGATGACGATGTTCATCGTACGTCCCGTTTCAAGTAGTACACTTAGTAAAAGAACACTTGCGCCTAACCCGATAATGTGCGGATTATCTGTAAACAGTCCCATTAATTGTGTACGGAATGTAATAACGAGAGCGACCATACATAAAGTTACACCAATCGCCCATTTTACACTTTTCCACAAACGTTCGTATGCTTCATCCTTTTCGCCACCACCAACAAGGCGGCCAATAATAATGGCTGTTCCCATACCAATCGCAATTGCAAATAAATAAGTGAACATGGAAATGTTAGTAGCGTATTGTCTAGCAGCTAATGATTCCGTTCCTAAGTACGTTGCGTAATAAAGGAAGACGATTTGACAAGCTTGATACATCACTTGTTCAAATGCAGATGGAATGCCGATTTTTAAAATTTTTCCAATGTATTCTTTGGATAAAGTGAAGTAATATTGTAATTTCACACGATATTCCATAACGCGATATAGTAACCAGAAGAAAACAATAAGTGCGATCAATCGACTGATAGCGGAAGAAATTGCAGCCCCTTGTACACCGAGCTCAGGGAAACCAAATTTCCCGAAAATGAGTACGTAGTTTCCAGCGATATGAATAATATTCATTCCGAGTGAAATAAACATCGCTTGCTTTGTAAAACCGTGTACACGGATAATTGCGGCTAATGAGTTAATGATAGCTTGCAGGAAGATTGCCCCTCCGACGATAGATAAGTAGTTTTGCGCATACGTTAGTACATCGCCTTGTAAGTTCATTGCGAGCATCATATGTTTCGAAAATAAAAGAAAACCAGCGCTTATAACGAGCCCAACTATTAAATTTAATGTGACGGCTAATGCTGATATTTTAGATGCTTCCATAAAGCGTCTGGAACCGAGGTATTGAGATACAACGATAGCAGCGCCGTTCCCGATGACTTCTAATACCAAAATCGCAATATGGAGATATTGATTCGCTGCACCAACCCCAGATACAGCATCGTCTGATAATGCACTTAACATGAAAGTATCAGCGATCCCCATCAACATAAAAAGAAAAACTTCTAGAAAAATAGGCCATGTTAATAAGAATAAACTTAATTTCTCTGTCGGCCCATTTTTTGCCTGAATTGCTGTCATGTCCGTCCCCTCTTTACCGATATCTATTTTTAGCAAAATGTATCGTAACATACTTTCTTATCCTTTGCACTCATTTTAGCCTATATATTTTTAATATGAAGGGCCTGCTATTTTATGTTGAAAAGGGTGGGATAATTATACATAAAATATTATAAAATATAAAATTTATTTTTCTCTGATAATTTAGAAGAATATAAAAATAATTATTTTTGGCACTTTAGTAAGAAAAATAGACAATATAAAACGTTTACAA
>NZ_QPEL01000105.1:0-40912 GCF_008368965.1 Bacillus sp. AY2-1
AGTTATATTTAGTTATAATTAGTTATAATTAGTTATATCAAAACGAAAGGGGATTTTTTTATGAATAAATTTACATTACGTTCTATTGGGGCACTTATACTTTCTTTCCTTCTTATATTTAGTGCTGCTTGTACAAGTGGGGAAAAGAATACAAAGTCAGCTGCTAAAGAAGATAAAACAGTTGAACTGACTATCTCAGCTGCTGCAAGCTTACAAGATGCATTAAAAGAAATTGAAAAACAATATAAAGAAAAAGAGCCAAATATCAAACTTTCTTTTAACTTCGGTGCTTCTGGAGCACTTCAACAACAAATTGAACAAGGTGCACCTGCTGATTTATTCTTCTCTGCAGCAGAAGATAAATTCCAAACCCTTGTAAAGAAAGGATTCATTAATGAAAAAGAAGGGAAAAATCTTCTTGGAAATGAACTAGTTCTAGTCATCCCTAAAGATAGTTCTCTTACAAAATTTCAAGATTTAAAAGATGAGAAAATCAAAAAAATTGCACTTGGTACACCTGAATCTGTACCTGCTGGAAAATATGCAAAGGCTTCTCTAACACACGAAAACCTTTGGAATGATGTTCAAAATAAAGTCGTATTTACAAAAGATGTTCGCCAAGTGTTAACATATGTAGAAACAGGGAATATCGATGCTGGTATCGTATACAAAACAGATGCTCTCATTTCAGATAAAGTAAAGATTGGTGAAACAGCAGCAGCTACTTCTCATGAGCCAATCCACTATCCTTTAGGTGTTATAAAGGAATCTAAACATAAGAAAGAGGCGACTTCATTTTATGAGTATTTGCAGTCAAAAGATGCACAATCTATCTTTAAGAAATATGGATTTACAGTCCTGTCGTAATTACTATGAGCATTGATGCTATTATATCGCCTGTCTTTCTATCTTTAAGAGTAGCTGCGTGTGCCACTATTCTCGTTACAATTTTAGGGACGATTGTCGGGCGAGCACTAGCTCGCTCCTCATGGCGATATAAAGTACTATTAGAAACCATATTTTTATTACCAATGGTACTTCCACCAACTGTTATCGGCTTCTTTCTCATTATCATCTTTGGAAACAACAGCCCGATCGGAAGGTGGGTTGAATCATTATTTCAGCAGTCTATTATGTTCACATCTACCGCTGCGATCATCGCTTCTACAGTTGTTGCATTTCCGCTTATGTACCAATCAGCGAAAACGGGATTTTCTATCGCAAATGTACAAATTGAAGAAAGTGCTCGTGACCTTGGCGCAAGTGAATATCAAGTTTTTCTGCACGTTACACTTCCGCTCGCATTTCCTGCATTACTAAGCGGGATGATTTTGAGCTTTGTCCGCGCGCTCGGTGAGTTTGGTGCTACACTCATGTTTGCCGGGAACATTCCTGGTAAAACACAGACAATCCCAACTGCAATTTACATGGCCATTGACGCAAGTAATATGCAACTCGCCTGGACACTTGTGGTTATCACTATTAGTATGTCACTCCTATTTCTGCTATGTATTCAGCTTATTAACAAAAGAATTACTAACCTTTAAAGCAGCTTTTTTGGAAGCTGCTTATTTATTTCTTAGGAAATAAATAAGTCGTTGGTAAATAACTGAATTTTACCTCTTATTGAAATATACATTTTATTTGAATTCACTTTCTAAAATAGGCAATTTCCTGTTATTATATGGAGGTGTTTCAAAAAATGAAGAAATGAAAACGCATTTATATCGTGAATTCTTCATCCTGTTTTAGCGATCGGTAATCTTCTACTCTATTAGTGGGGCATTACCGATCGTTAGAACGATATGTAATTATATTGGTATAGGAAACCGAAGGGAGTCTTGTAATGGACATTTTATTAGCGCTTCTTCCTGCAATTGCATGGGGAAACATCTTATTAGTAAGCGTAAAAATGGGCGGTGGTGCATATAGCCAAACGGTAGGTATGACAATCGGTGCTCTATTCTTCGCAACAATTATGTATGTATTTACTCAACCAGCTTTAACAATGACAGTCTTAATTGTTGGTTTTATTTCAGGTTTATTCTGGGCTTTAGGACAAGTAAACCAATTAAAAACAGTTGAAAAACTAGGTGTTTCAACTACCGTAACAATTTCTACTGGTATGCAACTTGTTGCAACTTCTATCTTTGGGGTTATCGCTTTCCGTGAATGGACTACTACGACAACAATTGTTCTGGGAACGATTGCAATCCTATTAATCGTAGTTGGTGTTGTATTCACATCACTAGATGATAAAGAAAATGCTCAGCCACCAGGACAATTGAAAAAAGGACTTCTTACTTTAATTGTTTCTACTTTCGGCTATCTTGTATATGTAATTATTATTCGTTGGTATAATATCGATGGTTGGTCTGCTATTTTACCACAAGCAGTTGGTATGTTTGTTGGTGCGGTTGTACTGACGTCTAAACATAAACCATTTAACAAATATGCAATTCGTAATGCTTTATCCGGTTTACTATGGGGAACGGGAAACTTATTCTTACTTCTTTCATTACCACGTGTCGGAGTAGCAACAAGCTTCCCATTATCTCAAACTGGAATCGTTATCTCAACATTCGGTGCAATTGTCTTCTTAGGTGAAAAGAAAACAAAACGTCAATTGATCTTTATTGCACTAGGCAGTGTTTTAATTATCGGCGGTGCTGTATTACTTGGTATGACAAAAGCATAATCTTATATTCTATCAGTAAACCCCTGAAGCATATATGCTTCAGGGGTTTTTCAATTCTAATTATTTTCTAGATATAATTATTTGTATGTTCTTGCCCCTTATAATTGCTCTTCCACTCTAGCAAACCAGCTACACATATAAAGAGATTAATAACAGCTAATATTAGTATGACGTAGAAACCAGTATAAGTAATAGCCCTTTCCTTTACCATGAATTTCCGCCTTCCCATTATCCATTCCATCTACGGTAAGTCTTTTCTTTTTACAAAATTCTCTTAAAGATGATATCGTTTTTATAACATATCTCTACTAGAAAGGAATAAAGGATATGCTAACTAAACATCGAATTTTATTTATTGGTGCCGGTCGTATGGCCGAAGCTATATTTTCCGGATTACTTAAAACAAGCAAAGAGTACATCGAAGAAATTATCGTCTCTAACCGAAGCAACGCAGAAAAACTAAAACAGTTACAACATCGATATAATGTGTCTACTGCAACAGATTGGAAGCAGCATGTTACATCTGTCGATACGGTTGTTTTAGCAATGCCACCTTCTGCTCATGAAGAGTTATTAGCTGAGCTATCTCCGTTAATATCAAATCAACTTGTCGTAACAGTAGCAGCTGGCATTGGACCATCTCATTTAGAAGCTAGACTCCCAAAAGGCACGCCTGTTGCTTGGATTATGCCTAATACAGCTGCTGAAATTGGAAAGTCTATCTCCTTATATACAATGGGACAATCAATAAAAGAGATGCATCAAGAAACCCTGCAACTGCTTTTAAGAGGTATTGGTACTTCGCAACTTTGTACTGAGGAAGAAGTTCATCAGCTTACTGCAGTTACTGGAAGTGCACCAGCCTTCCTTTATTACTTTGCTGAAAGCTTAATTGAAGCAACAAAAAGTTATGGAGTCGATGAAGAAACCGCAAAACATCTTGTCATTCAAATGATTTCTGGCTCTGCTTCTATGCTCGAACAAACGCAAGATCCAGCTAACCTCCGCGAACAAGTAACAACGCCAGGTGGTTCCACAGCTGAGGGTCTCAAAACTTTATATGAATATAATTTTTCAGAGGCAATTCAAAAAGCAGTAGAAGCAACAAACAAAAAAGCTAGGGGGAAATAATATGACTTTAACAAGTTTAAAGGACTATACAACATTACATAACGGTGTAAAAATGCCTTGGTTTGGTTTAGGTGTTTTTAAAGTAGAAGATGGTTCAGAAGTAATTGATTCTGTAAAAGCAGCAATTAAAAATGGCTACCGCAGCATCGATACTGCAGCAATCTATCAAAATGAAGAAGGCGTTGGACAAGCGATTCGTGAATCCGGTGTTTCACGTGAAGAATTATTTATTACCTCAAAAGTATGGAATAGCGATCAAGGATATGAAACAACACTTCAAGCATTTGAAACTACATTAGAGAAATTAGGTCTAGAATATTTAGATTTATATTTAGTACATTGGCCTGTAAAAGGGAAATATACCGAATCATGGAAAGCATTAGAAAAGCTTTATAAAGATGGCCGTGTTCGCGCTATCGGTGTGAGTAATTTCCACATTCACCACTTACAAGACGTATTTGAAATTGCTGAAATTAAGCCAATGGTCAACCAAGTGGAATACCACCCACGTTTAGCACAAGAAGAGTTACACGCTTTCTGTAAAGAACATAATATCCAGCTTGAAGCTTGGTCACCATTAATGCAAGGACAACTACTAGATAATCCAACGTTACAAGAAATTGCGACAAAATATAATAAATCAACTGCGCAAATTATTTTACGCTGGGATTTACAAAACGAAGTTGTAACAATCCCTAAATCAATTAAAGAACATCGCATTATTGAAAATGCAAACATCTTCGACTTTGAATTAAGTGCTGATGATATGAAAGCAATTCAAGCTTTAAATGAAGATCGTCGCGTTGGTCCAGATCCAGATAACTTTAACTTCTAAGCGAAAAACCACTGCCATATGCAGTGGTTTTTTCATTTGAGATAACTGAAAATTTAAACTATATTCCATTTGGTTGACACTTCATTGTTCAAGGTGTAAGATTTTGAATTATCAAAGAAACACAAAAATTAATAAAATTTATTCGTTTACTCATTGTATCAAGAGAGGTGGAGGGACTGGCCCTTTGAAACCTCGGCAGCAGGTTCATTTTGAATACTGTGCCACTTCCTGCAAGCTTTATGCTTGAAAGATAGAATGAGGGACTTCGTTTATATACGGGTGCATAACTTGTACGTAAAAATCCCTCTTTCTCAATATGAAAAGAGGGATTTTTTATTTTTCATTTCCCTCATCATCATCCAAACTTAATTATTTAGGAGGAAAATCAAATGAAAAAGAAGTTTGTACCCGGTATTGCATCAGTTGTAGGAGTAAGTATTTTATTAACTGGTTGCGGTAGTTATAAAAACGAAGCAAGCGGAGCAAATGCAAAAGACGAGGCACCTAGCAAACAGGTTTTAAATTTATCTTCACCTACTGAAATACGAACAATGGATACGGCCCGTGCTACAGATACTGATTCTGGTCAAGTAATGAGAAACGTATTTGAAGGTTTGTATAATCTTGGTGAAGGTAACAAACCTTTCCCTGGCGTTGCAAAATCTCATGAAGTAAGTGGCGATAAAACAAAATACACATTCCACCTGCGAGATTCAAAATGGTCAAACGGCACTCCTGTTACAGCGAAAGATTTTGTGTTCGCTTGGCAGAGAGCCGTAGATCCAGCAACAGCCTCTGAATATGCATTTCTATTCTTTGATATTAAAAATGCAACAAAAATTAACAACAAAGAACTTCCAGCCGACCAACTTGGTGTAAAAGCAGTTGATGACCATACGTTTGAGGTAGAATTGGAGCGTCCTGTTCCGTATTTTATTAGCTTAACAGCGTTCCCAACATTTCTACCAATTAACGAGGAATTCTTTAAAGCACAAGGTGATAAGTACGCTTTAGAAGATCATACAATCTTGTACAATGGAGCTTTTACACTAAGCGATTGGAAGCACGAACAAAGCTTTAAATTCAAGAAAAACCCTACCTATTGGGATAAAGATACTGTCAAACTAGAAGAAATCAATTTTAACGTCGTAAAAGAAAAATCAACAGAAGTAAATTTATTCGAGTCAAAACAATTAGATCGTATAAAACTAACATCTGACTTTGTCGATAAATATAAAAAGGATGCTAACTTTAAAGAACGTCCAAACGTAGGCGTACAATTTTTACGTATGAATCAACAAAACAAAGTGCTTCAAAATGTTTCTGCACGCCAAGCAATTGATCAAACAATTGATAGAAAATCCTTTGTAAATACGTTATTAAATGATGGATCTACACCAACATTTGGTCTCGTTCCAAAAAACTTTGCAAAAGGACCTGAAGGAAAAGACTTCCGTACTGCAAACGGCGATTTAACAAAAGTTGATACAAAATCTGCACAAAAGTTATGGAAAAAAGCTAAACAAGAGCTTGGTTCTGAAAAGATAACATTAGAATTATTAACGAGTGATGCTGACCTTGATAAGAAAACTGGTGAATTCTTAAAAGGGCAACTAGAAAAGAATTTAGATGGATTAACAGTAAATATAAAACCGCAACCGCGTAAGCAACAAGTTTCGCTTTTATTAAAAGGTGACTACGAAATCGGAATTGACGGCTGGAGCCCTGACTTTGCGGATCCAATTACATTCCTTGAGCTATTTACAACGAATAACCCTTATAACTTAGATCATTACTCTAATAAGGAATTCGATGAAACAATAGCAAAAGTGAAAACGACTTTAGCTGGTGATGAAAAAGCTCGCTGGGAAGCATTACTAGCATCCGAGAAAATATTATTTAAAGACTCTGTTATCGCTCCTCTTTACCAAAAAGGCGAATCTTATTTAGAACGTTCTTATGTGAAAGGAATTGTGCAAGTAGACTTTGCGGGTCAATTAAATTTCAAGTGGGCAAAAATTGAAAAATAAAGTAAAACCGTAATAAGTGAGGGTTCTTCATCCCCACTTATTATTAGCCCACACCAATTGTTTTTTTAGCAAAATATATTAAAAGCAGGTTCTCTCATACAAGAGAATCTACTTTTTTAATATATTATTCTAAGAAATTAACATTCTATTTTTATTATTGACATATAGTTCTTTCCAGTGTTAATATTCTAAATAATCAAAGAAACAAAATATTTCACCATCAAAATATAATGTCTACTACGTTGAAACATATAACGATAGATTATAGCTCAACATGTATATACATATAGAACACCTGATTACCTATAAACAAATATTTATAATAGGTTTTATCTCCTTCTATAGCTACTTCAAGACATGGACATTATGACGTTACGAACAACACATTTAGGGAGGAACGAACAATGAAGAAAAAAGTTGTACCTGTTGTTGCATCTGTTTTAGGGGCAAGTCTATTACTAACTGCTTGCGGGGGAAATAAAGATAATGCAGGCGGAGCGAAAGCAAACGATAAAGTACCTGATAAACAAGCAATTAACTTATCATTCGCTTCAGAAATCCCAACAATGGATGTTGCAAAAGCAACGGATGGGGAATCCATGAATGTAATGCGCAATGTTTTTGAAGGTTTATATGCAATGGGAGAAGATAATAAACCGATTCCTGGTGTTGCTGAGTCGGTTGACATTAGTCCCGATAAAACAAAATATACATTCCATCTGCGTGATTCAAAATGGTCAAACGGTACTCCTGTTACAGCAAAGGACTTCGTCTTTGCTTGGCAACGTGCCGTAAATCCTGATACAGCAGCTGAATACGCATTCTTATTCTTCGATGTACAGAATGCGAAACAAATAAACCAAAAACAATTACCAATTGATCAACTAGGGGTCAAAGCTGTTGATGACAAAACGTTAGAAGTACAACTAGACCGTCCTGTTCCTTACTTCTTAAGCTTAACGACATTCTCAACATTCTTGCCAATTAATGAAGAGTACTTAAAGTCTCAGGGCGATAAATACGGTTTAGAAACAAATCATTTAATTTACAACGGTGCTTTCACATTAGATAACTGGAAACACGAACAAAGTTTCCAATTGAAGAAAAACCCTAACTATTGGGATGCTAAAACGGTAAAATTAGAAGAAATCAACTTCAATGTCGTTAAAGATAAGTCTACAGAAGTGAACTTATATGATTCAGGACAAATTGATCGCGTTGCTTTAACTGCAGAGTTTGTTGATAAATATAAGAGCGATCCAAACTTCAAGGAACGCGCTGAAGTCGGCATTCAATTCTTACGACTAAATCAGAAAAATGAAACATTAAAAAATCAACATGCACGCCTTGCTATTAACGGCGCAATGAATAAAAAGGCTTATGTAGAAACAATTTTAAATAACGGTGCTATTCCAGCTGAAGGAATGGTTCCTGCGAAATTTGCAAAAAGTCCAGAAGGCAATGACTTCCGTAAAGAAAATGGAAATCTAGTCAAGGATGATGTGAAAACAGCGAAAGAAAACTGGAAAAAAGCAAAACAAGAACTTGGTACTGACAAAGTAACAATCGAACTATTAACAAGTGACAATGCTTTAGCTAAAAAGACTGGTGAATATTTAAAAGGTGAGTTAGAAAAGAACTTAGATGGGTTAACAGTGAATTTAAAACCGCAACCACGTAAACAACAGTTGAAACTACTATTAAGTGGTGACTATGAAATTGGTATTGATGGCTGGGGCCCTGACTTCGCTGATCCAATTACATTCTTAGATTTATTTACAACAGATAGTGCTTATAACTTCGATAAATACTCTAACAAAGAGTACGATGAGCTCATTCATAAAGTGAAAACAGATTTAGCTGGCGATGAAAAAGCACGCTTTGAAGCAATGAAGCAAGCTGAAAAAATTCTATTACAAGACGGCGCTGTCGCTCCTTTATACCAACAAGGTCGTTCTTACTTACAACGCTCTTTCATTAAAGGACTTGTAACGACTGACTTCGGCGGTGAATTTAACTATAAGTGGACAGAAGTTGCAAAATAACAAAAGTAAAAGGTATCCTACGAAGGATACCTTTTACTTTTATACAACTTTAACTACAGAGCTTCCGCTTCCCTTTACCATTCCTTTTATAGCTAAAGTCGTCACTGCTACTAATTGTGTAACCAATACAATAACTAATAATGAAATAATATTTCTCTCTAAACTAACTCCTCCGAATATTATTGTATAATAGCCATTTGCTGCATATGTTGCTTGAAATAATTCACCGATCGTTTGATACGTTTTAGAAAGCATTTCAGTACCTCCTCACAACTTCAATTTACCATATACATACAAATCATTTTTGATTTAAATTGCGGATGAGCCCTTGTGACTGCAGGATAATAATTTATTTTCAACACATACATAATTACATGTTTTTGGGAAAAACTTGTATAGAACGAATTTACATAAGGAGGAATTTATAATGAGAATTCTACTATCAGTTTTATTAGCTCTTATGCTAGTACCTGCATTAACAGGATGTAAAGCCCCTGCAAAAGAAGACACAACTTCTAATAAAAAGACGACTGAAGAAGCAAAAAATGAGGCTCCTGCAGATTTAAAACTAAACTTTAATGAATTTAGTTTAGATGCAGACTATCAAGATACGAAGAAAGACTACGAAGCTGATTATAAGAATGTAGCCGCTGATAAGAAAATGGAAGCAAAGCTTGAAGACCATAAAACAAATGCAAAGTTTACAGGTGACGAGGCTATTACAAAATTAAGCCCACTTCTACAAGAATTAAAATTTGATAAAGATACTCCTGACCAAGAAGTAATCGATCAAGTAGTGAACGTGTTTAAACTTGATAAAGACTACCAAAAATTCGATTTAGAAGTTGTCTTCTCTGATGGAACGAAAAAAGAATATAAAAGAGAAATAAAATAAAGAAGTAGGCGATTGCCTACTTCTTTATTTTTGCATATCTTAAATCTGGTTTAGATCCAACATAATATTGAAGTCCAGATACCGTTTGTTTTTGTAAATAGGAATCCGACGGGAATATAATTGGAATTAATGGTGAATCTGTAAACATAATATCTTCCGCTTTATGCAATAAGTCAAAACGCTTATCTTCATTTTGTTCAACTTCTGCTTCCTTCACTAAAGCATCAAATTCTTTATTATGCCATTTTGCATAATTGTTTGGACCATCACCTGCATATAAATCTAATTTAGTAATTGGATCTAATAAAGAACCGCCCCATCCCATATAAGCCAATTGGAAATCACTTTGCTTATATGTGTCGATGTAACTCTTCCACTCTTTATTTTCTAATTTAATATCTACGCCAAGATTTTTCTTAAACATTTCTTGCATTGCTTCTGCTACTTTTTTATGTTGTGTATCTGTAGTGAATTTTAATGTTACTTCAGGTAATGTAGACCAGCCTTGTTCTTTCATGCCTTCTTCTAATAATTTTTTCGCTTCTGCTGGATCAAATTTAACGTAACCACCTTTTTCTTTACGGAAATCACGCCCACTTTGTGTTTTTGCTCCTTCTGGAACGAATGCATTTGCTTCTTGTGCATTGTTTTTATACAGTTTTTCAACAATAAACTTACGATCAACTGCTAATGAGAATGCTTTACGTACTTTCGCATTTGTGAATGGCTCTTTTTCTACGTTAAACGAATAAATATAAGATGAAAATCCTGCAACACGTTTATATTCTTTATTTCCTTTTTCTTTTTCAATCATTTCTTGCGGTAAACCGCTTAGTAAATCTAATTCTTTTGATTTATATAATTGGTACGCTGTTTTAGAATCTGGAATAATACGAAACTCAATTTCTTTTAATGTTACCTTTTTATCATAGTATTCTTTATTTTTTTGTACTGTAATAGCCTGATTATGCTTCCATTCTTTTAATGTGAATGGCCCGTTCGTAATTAACTCTTTTGGATCTGTTTTTAATTTATTATTATCATCAATCGACTTTTTAGCTAATGGAATAAATAATGAGCTTGCTAATTTCTGTTTAATAGAAGCAACTGGATGTTCAAGAGTTACCTTTAATGTTTGAGGATCAACGACTTGAATACCAACTTGTCCTTCTTCACCTTTTCCAGTATTGTATGCCTCTGCCCCTTTAATAAAATACATTTCTGTTGCATTCATAGAACCCGTTTTCGGATTCAATAATCGCTTCCATGCAAATTCAAAATCATTTGCTGTAATAGCAGAACCATCTGACCATTTAATATCTTTCTTTAAATGAATTGTATACTCAGTTCCATCAGCATTTACTTCTTCTTTCTCTGCTAATTCATTTTGATATTTCCCATCACTATCTTGCGTATATAAGCTTGAGAATAAATGTCCAATTACATAACCTGACGTGCTATCTGTCGCAATAGCGGAATCAAGTGTATATGGATCGCTACCAATATTCGTTACTAATCGATCTCCTTCTCCCTTACCAGCACTCGCCTTTTGCGTCTCTTTCTTACCGCAAGCGACAGAAGTAATTGCTAAAACAGTCATAATGACAAACAGTAAAAACTTCTTCATCCTACATTCTCCTTTAACCTGAAATTTTTGGTGTTGATGCCAATAGTGTTTTTGTATAAGAATGTTGTGGATTACAGAACACTTCGTCCGTATTTCCAAATTCAACAAGTTCTCCTTTATATAAGACAGCCACTTTTTCACATAAATAGTGAACCATCGGCAAATCATGTGCGATAAATAAATATGTATAGCCTTGTTCCTTTTGAATCTTTTGCAGCAGATGTACAATTTGAATTTGCAATGAAACATCTAATGCTGAAATTGGTTCATCAAGAATCAATACTTCTGGCTCACACAATAACGCTCTTGCAATAGCAATTCGTTGACGTTGTCCTCCGCTAAATTCGTGCGGATAGCGATCGATATATCGTCTATCTAATCCCACACGTTCTAGCGCATCACCTGCTACTTTATCCTTTAATCCTTTATCACCTAAACCGAATGAAATATAACCCTCCGTTACGCTATCGCGTACTTTCCAGCGCGGATTTAATGCTGCTGTGGAATCTTGAAAAATGAACTGTACTTTCTGTAAAAAATCTCGCCTATGAGCTGATTTCAGCTTGTGAACGACTTGACCGTTATAATCAATTTCACCAGACGTTGGACTCTCAATCCCTGCTATGAGCTTTCCAAGTGTTGTTTTTCCTGAACCACTTTCACCAATAATGCCAAGTGTTGTTCCTTTCGGAATAGAAAGTGATATGTCTTTTAACGCTGTGATTTCTTTACTTTTACTTCCATACGTTTTCGTTACTTGCTTTATAGTAATTAAATCTGTCGTCATGAGGCATTCACCTTCTCTTTTGATTTCGCTTTATTATGCTCTAGAACATGTTGCCAACAATGTGAACTATGCTCCTTAGAATATGTGGTTCTCTCTGGAAAACGATGAATACATTCTTTTATCGCTACTGGACAACGATTTACAAAAGGACAACCAAAGCTATTTAATGTTTCAATGGAAGGTGTCGTTCCTTCTATAGCACGTAATACCTTTTCGGAATCATCCATATTCGGAATTGCTTGTAATAAACTTTTCGTATATGGATGTTTAGGAGAACCTATTACCTCCTGTATCGTTCCTTTTTCAACAACACGTCCCCCGTACATAACAACTACTCGATCAGCTACTTCACGTACAAGTGCCAAATCATGTGTAATTAATAAAATACTCGTATTTTGTTTTTCTTTTCTTTCTTTTAATAGCCCCATAATTTGTTTCTGAATCGTTACATCTAACGCTGTTGTCGGCTCGTCTGCAATTACAAGCTTTGGGTGACAAGCAAACGCAATTGCTAAACAAATACGCTGCCTCATACCTCCGCTTAATTGATGTGGGTACTGTTCAAAGCGTTTCTCTGCTTCATGTATCCCTAAACCCGTTAACAAGTTAATCGCAATTTCCTTTGCTTCTCTTTTCGATTTTTTCCCATGTTGCAAAACTACTTCTGTAATTTGTTTGCCTACCTTCATCGTTGGGTTTAAAGATGAAAGCGGATCTTGAAATATAAAGGAAATATCTTTTCCGCGAATTTGATTCCATTCTGACTCTTGTAAATTCGTTAATTCATTTGCTTGGAAAGCTATATTCCCATCATCGATATGAATAGATTCTTGATTTAATCCGACAATAGATTGTGCTGTAACACTTTTTCCTGAACCACTTTCTCCTACAAGTGCAACGATTTCACCTTCATTAATAGAAAAGGAAACATGCTTCATAATTGCTTGCTTACTATTCTCTTTTTCAACGGTCAATGTTACGTTTTCTAAAGATAAGAGCTGTGCCATGTTTTTTCTCCTTTCGATTCCGTTTGACGATTTTTGGATCAATCGCATCTTGCAAACCATCACCAATTGCATTAAATGCGAACATAATGAGTGCAATCATGATTGCCGGGAAAAATAGCTGCCACCATTCTCCGCTCAATAATGTCCCGAGTGCATCATTCGTCATCGTCCCCCAACTTGCCGCTGGTGATTGTACTCCAAGTCCTATAAAGCTTAAAAATGATTCTGAAAAAATAGCTGCTGGAATTGTAAATGATAAATTCACGATAATAATCCCTGTTAAATTCGGAATTAAATGCCCATATATAATTTTCATATGTGATGTACCTAATCGCTCTGCTGCAATAACAAACTCTCTTTGTTTTAAAGACAATACTTGTGCTCGAATGAGACGAGCCATTCCAATCCATCCCGTTAATGCAAGAGCGATAATAATGGTGAAAAGACCTGGTTTCATAACAATTAATAGTAAAATAACAATTAATAAATATGGGATGCCGTATAATACTTCAATTCCTCTTATAATCCACTCATCAATTAACGTTCCAAGGCGATTACGCCCTCTCACATATCCACTAAATCCACCAATCAGTACACCAAGCCCTATATCGAGGGCAGCTGCTACTAATCCAACTGTTAGTGAAATCTTCCCACCAGCCCAAGTACGTGCCCAAATATCTCTCCCTAGATCATCTGTTCCAAACCAATGTTCACTACTCGGCGGTAAATTTGTTGCCTCTTTTACTTGTTCACTCGCAGTAAATGAAGTTAAACTTTCGCCAATAAGCGAGAAAACAATAATTAGCAATAACGTCACTGTTCCTAAAACTGCGATTGGATTCGATATAAACTTACGAAACACTTCTTTCTTTCTGCTAATTGTTTGCTGATTTTTATTTATCGTTAATTCTTTTTTCTCTTCTTTCGTTAATAACTGTTCATTAATCTCATAAGCTCCCATTTAAATATCCCCCCTCCTTATGTAATAGAACGAATACGCGGATCAACAATGCGATGAATAATATCTGTAATGAAAATACAAGCAATTAATAATGCACTATAGAAAATCGTTGTTCCCATAATCACCGGATAGTCTCGGTTAAAAATACTATCTACAAAATATTTTCCTAGGCCAGGAATTGAAAAGATTTTTTCAATAACGAAAGTCCCTGTTAAGAGTCCAGCCATTAACGGTCCAACAAATGTAAGTACTGGAACAATCGCATTTCGAAGAGCGTGTCTTATAATAATCTTCTTAATTGGTATACCTTTTGCTCTTGCTAGCTTAATATAATCACTCTGCAGTACTTCGATCATATTAGAACGAACAAACCTTGTAATAACTGCGATTGGCCCTAACGCTAATGCAAAGGATGGCAATACCGTATGTTCGAATGTTCCCCAAGAGGCTACTGGTAAAAACTCAAATTGGATAGCGAATACTTGTATAAATAGTGGTGCTAAAATAAAACTTGGAATAGAAATACCTAAAATTGCGAGCAAACTCACACTATAGTCAATTACTCTCCCATGATATAGAGCAGCAAATGTCCCTGCCGCAATTCCTACTAACAATGAAATAACAAGTGCTTGTAGACCAATAATTGCTGATGGACCAAAGCCAGTTGTTATAATTTCTGATACACCTTGCCCGGTTGATTGAACCGATTCACCAAAATCAAAATGAACTACACCGTCTAAATAAGCAACATATTGATTCCATAACGGTTCATCAAGGTGATACTTCGCTCTCATGTTTTGGATCACTTCTTCAGGAAAGATTTTTGCATCTGATGAAAATGGATCTCCCGGAATAATATGCATAATTAGAAATGTCACTGTCGTAATAACCCATAGTGTGAACACCATAACCGATAATTTTTTAATTACATACACTTCAATAACCCCCTAAACACATGAATTTACCTTGTTTTATGAATGTACTTTTTCCATTACTCCCTTTTCTCTTTTTAGAATACAAAAAGCCTTGATCTTAAAAAATAAGATCAAGGCTTAACAAAAAAAGGCCCATCACTTATCTTTCAAGACTTGCTTGCTGGAATTAGCACGGTGTTCCTATTACAGAACCCGCTGCTGAGGTGTCATAGGGCCAGTCCCTCTACCTCTCTGGATAAGTAAATTGCTATATTATTATTTGGTTCAAATTGTATATTTCGAATTATAATTCTGAAAAATTGAAAAGTCAATCGAATTGGATAAATTTAGAAAAATCAGTTTTTAATTCATTTATCGAAATTACAGTTTTCGGCTTATCATAAAAAGAAATGATGTTAAAGGAGTTATAAGATGGCCCCCTTACTTCTTGCTACTATAGGATTACCCTTAACAATCGTTATACTTGTCATCATCGGCTCCTATAAACTCTTTATTAAAAAGAAACGTATTACTTCTTTTTATACTCCTTTCGATAATATTACCGGGCAAACTATTTCCGAATTTCACGAAGAACAGAAAATATTAGTATCTGAGGATGAAGACGGAGATGGCAAGAAGAAAAAATAACCTTGCACAGGCAAGGTTATTTTTTCGTTTCTGCTTGAAAACGTTTATAGTATGTCGATGCTGTTGCAAAGTTAATTTCTATATCACGAATCAACGATGAATCTTCTTCTTTAGCTAACTTCTGTAATTTTTTCATCGCTTGTTCTGATTCATTCAAGAAACCAACATATACCTCATGTTCTTGCTCTTTCGACTTCGGAACACGAATTTCTTTACGTATATGATCAATATCTTCTAACATGCTCGTTGTTACCTTTTGCACGTCTTCTTTATATGTTGCATTCGTTATTTCCTTACCGCCCTTTTCTTTTGCCACTTCAAATAACTGCAGTGCTTTATTAATTTCTTTATTCATTTTTATATCGTATTTTTCATGTACTGCAAGGTATTCTTTCATCTCTTCTGTTTGTTCAGTAGATTGCTCTACCTTTTCTTTCGGTTCTTTCGTATCTTTATTTCCATTACATCCTGCTAGAAGGATCATACTTCCCATTACAGCAATACCCAAAACCTTCTTCATCTCTTCTTCTCCTTTTATCTACAGCTATTACTCATTATAGTTTCTTTTATCTCCACTTGTTATTATACCGAGAACGCCCTACTTTTTACACTTAAGACGACATCGTAATATATATACCAACATGTTTGTCACAGTATCGTCACTTTATACAAATAACTTTTGCAATGCTTTACTACATCACCTTACAAAACTGTAAGCACACATAAAGAACAAACCATGCTAGACTTACATATGCATAACGCAAACATATGTAAGGTTTTAAGGAGAATCATCTATGTACAACACAATGCCTTTTATGGGAGAAGATATTCGTGTCCTTATTCGCGAAAAATCACTTCATATCGAAAATACAGAGAGCCTTCGCCGCGTATTAAAGAAGAAGCATGCTCCATTTAAGTTAGCTCAATATTTAAAACAACAACATACAAATCAATTTCATACCGTGCTAAATATATCGGATAAATCATTAACAATCGAAATCATCGGTCATGTCTACATTGGAAACTTTGCAGATACCTTAAAGGAAATCCCACGTATACCGAAGATTGCTCCTATTATCGTTAAAAAAGCGTATAAAATTACTGACCATACCGATATTATCGACTGTGGGGAAAAAGAAGTCGATAGTAATCGCTGGGTGTGGGATAAACTTGCTGTTTTATATGATACGATCATGAATAATATGTATGAGGTATTTCAAAGAAATGAAAAAAAGAACTGATTCAAACATTCCCTTTGAATCAGTTCTTTTTTGTTAAGCCTCTAAATTTTGTCTTTGTTGCAGTTCAAACTGCTTCTCACTTCTTCTGGCCATAAATAGATAACATAATACTGCCCCTACTTCACAAAGCGCAATAACAACACCCATCGGTAACGCTGTATTACTCCCACCAATACCTACTAGCGGAGCGACAAGCGCTCCTGAAATGAACTGTAATAAGCCTAATAAAGCTGACGCTGTTCCTGCAGCTTGCTTCTGATTTCTCATCGCTAATGAGAACCCAGTTGTTGATACAACCCCGACACTTGATACAACAAGGAATAACGAACATAAAACACCGATTAAACCTATTCCTAGTACGATTGTCAGTAGTAAAGATAGGCCACCAACAGCTGCGATAATAATACCAGCAACAAATAATGTCTTCTCATTCACTTTCCCCGCTAAACGACCCGTTACCTGACTAGCAATAATAATACCGATGCCGTTAATCGCAAAGAATAAACTAAATTGCTGTGGTGATGCTCCGTATATGTTCTGCAACACAAATGGTGAGCCCGAAATGTATGCAAACATTGCCGCTGTTACTAATCCTTGTGACAATGCATATCCCATAAACAGACGGTCCTTTAACAATTTTCCGTACGTCGCCAAAGTCCCTGACAAACCACCCGTTTCTCTTTCTTCAGGAGGTAATGTTTCACGCAATACAAAAGTAGCTGAGATTAACATGAATACGCTAATTGCTCCAAGAACGATGAAAACACCGCGCCACGTTGTAAACTGTAATAATTGCCCCCCAATAATCGGTGCCAAAATAGGTGCTGCTCCGTTTACTAACATAAGCAATGAGAAAAACTTCGTCATTTCAGAACCTGAGTACATATCACGTACCATCGCACGTGATATAACAATCCCGGCTGATCCTGAAGCTCCTTGTAGGAAGCGCAATAACACTAATGTCCAAATAGATGGCGCAACAGCACAAAGTAAAGAAGAAGCAACATAAATAATAAGAGCAATAATAAGTGGTTTGCGTCTTCCGTAAATGTCACTAATTGAGCCAACAAATAATTGTCCTACCGACAGCCCAAGCAGACAAGCTGTTAATGTAAGCTGCGCTAGGGATGCACCTGTTTGCAAGTCATCCGTTAACTTCGGTAATGAAGGCAAATACATATCAATAGATAATGGCCCAATCGCCGTAAGTGTTCCTAATACAAGAATCATCCATAACCTGTTTGCCTTTACAGGTTTATATATTTCATGATTAACTTCATTCACTTTTTCAATTCACCCTTTCCTATACACACTGAATCGTAACAATTATAGTTACATCATAAACATACGTCAAGTACAGCGCATTTTCCTCTTTCATAATGTAAAAAAAGCGATAGAAATTCTATCGCTTTACTTTTTCACATTGCTATTCGTAAATTTAGATACTGAGGCCATCGTCTCTCCTGTATCTAAATATGTAATTTGAATTGGGTCTCCTACTTCTGTAAACATAGCATACGGGAATTTCTTCACCGGTATCATAAATACCTTTTGTTCATTCTCTAAAAGTACGTACACGATTGTATTTTCACCTGATTTCTCTTTATATACACGTTGTACAATACCTTCTTTTTGCGCTTCTTTTCCTGTTGAGGTTGGTCTAAAGGTATCACCATTACCGCTCATTACGTTTTTATAATTCTCAAGCGCTTCTTTCTGCGAAGAACCTGTCGCAAATATTTTTGCATTAGCAGCATATACAACTGTATGTGCACGTACTAGGCCTCCATCATCAACAACCGGAATAATCCAAGCTGGTTTACCGTATACGTTATAAATGACAGGCATTGTCCCATGCCATTTCTCTCTCTTAAAGGAATTATCCACTACTTCTGTAGCTGCTGAACCATCCATAATCCCCTTCACTTCTTTTCCATTATAGTAATATAGCTTGCCTGTGCGTGCATCTACTAATGAATAGCCTAGGGCTGAATCTACTCCTTCTTTTGGAGAAGTAAAGTCTGTAAAATAATATAGTGTTCCATCTTTACCAAAGATCGGGGTCACGCCTTCTTTCGTTCCCCACTCAGTCGGAATCTTCATATCAGTTTGCGAGAATTTCGTATTCCAAAATCCGTGAATATATTTACCAAAGTACGTATTTAACGTAGATGCAGTCTCATGATTTAATACACCATCAACAAATTTAGGTGCCTTTCCTTTATCATACCTTTTCACTTCACCTGTTTGTGCGTCTACTACGACAACACCTTCTACCTCAAATCCAGATCTTCCTGAAATAAATTCACCATACGTCATTGTATAATATGGTTTCCCTTTATCATCAACCTCAAATTTAGGTTTTCCTTTAAAGATTAAATCTGGTTCTGCTTGCCTTACCACACGCTCTAAATTATTACCAAAAAACATGCTTGGCACATATTTCATTTTATAACCGAAGTGCAGTTTCGCTTCCGCATCAGGATTTGTACCTGACATCGTTACATACCCTGGAATTGTCTCAGCTTTACGCGCTTTAAAAAATCCTGAAACTTCAATCGGCGCTACATATAAAGCTTCGCCGTTTACCATTTGTGGCGTTAATTCTCCTAGCTCAAAATAAGCTACTTTCGGAATATCACCAAATACTTTTTTCATCTTATTCTCCGCTGTCTTTGGCGGCACTGTAAACGGCTGGTCATTTTCAGTAAATGGCTCTGAAATATCTTTCTCTACCTTAACAACAGAATCATATTTCTTTTGCGAGATTACTATATCGTGCAAATAACCAAAGTAACCGTAACTTGCGAGTAAAATAAACATTAGAAGTCCTTTTAACGTACCTTCTAATTTACCTATTTGATTTTGTGAAAATAAAACAAGCCCAATTAAAATTGCTACTGCAACAGAATAATGAGTAAGAATCGAATCTACTCGATCATCAATTAGCCAAAAGTATTCATAGATTGCAATACCTATCCAAAATAAAACAGGAATAACTAAAATAGATGATTTCTTACCCTTTACAACCTTCTTATCTCCCTTCTTATCCACTGCTCGAAGCTTACTACTACTTCTTGTCCATGGAATCAAAAACAAAGTAAGAATAGCTAAAACTACAAATTTCATCAAAGGCACTGTCCCCTTTTCTTTTGTATTCCCTTTTAGTATAACAAATAAAGGGTATTAAGGTGAAAATAGGAATAGTTATATTTTTTTACTACTTAATACAATCCCGCTTACTACATATAGAATAGATGCAATATAAAAAATTGTACCAATCGTAAAGAAATCTACTAAATATCCCGTGGCAATAACCGCTACTGCTCCGCCAATGGATGTCCACACATGGTATTTTCCAATCTCATAACCAGCCTTTTCCTGCGCAACCTTTCGTGCTAACGAAGTCTTCTCAGTATTACGCTGCACAGCACCTAAAACTCCCATTACAATTTGAAGAAGATACACATGCCATACTTCCGTGGCAATCGGAAAACAAAGCATTAAGATTGCCATGGACCAAGCGTATATTATTAATAATTTTTTATCACCTACTTGATCAGATACCTTTCCCACTAGTGGATATACAAGTGCTGATGTTAAAGCAAATAAGCCATACGCCCAGCCAAATTGCGAGAAGCTATTTCCAACGTTTCGAAGCAATAATATATAAAAAGGAAATACCATACTTCCTGCCATCATGATGATACTTTGCGAAGCTACAAATCTTCTATATGTCATTTCGTATACTCCCTATAAAATAAATTCACAAATCTCTCTTCTGAATCTACTTCCTTCTTTTTCTTGAGAAATTCTTCAATACGAGGATATGCCTTCTTTAACTGCTCTTTCGTTGGATAAGAATAATACGGCAAATAGTAACTACCGTTATGCTTTAAAGTAACATCAATCATCTTCCGAATGACATCTTCTGTTTTCTTTATCTCACTATCTGAGCGTCCCTGGTTAATTAAAAGAACCAGCGCAAACATATCATCTTTCGCATAGGACAAAACTGCATTTTCATTCTTTTCCACGTAACGAATCGTAATGTTGAGTAAATTAAACTCTTCTTCATTTAATACGTTACGTAAATCATCTATATACTCCGTGAAAGCATCTATAGGCACAAAGTATTCTTGTAACACTTCGGTCCTATTTGGATTTTCATATTCCATAAAAGCACTATCTGATCTCATAACATTATTACGCGTCTCATACTTTCCATCTGTACGTTCAAAATAACCTCTTTGTATATTCCAAAATGTATTCTTTCCCCAATCACTATAACGTGATAACCCAAGTAAAAATTTCGGTGCAGCTATAATATTTTCTTCCTTTAATTCACTGTACTCTTCTCTCATATTTTGATTTTGTGCCAAAGTATAATCTGTCACATACATCTCTTTTAAAAATGAATTTGGAGCAACAGAAATACGTGCTAAGTGCATACGAACATTCTCATCTCTTTTCACTTTCTCTTTGAAATAAGATGCGTATTCTTTATAATCTATCATTCTCGTGTGCATTTCATATAATTCATCATCTGTTAACTTCAGCGTCACATCTAAAATAACTCCAAATAAACCGTAACCACCAATGACATATGGAAATAACGCTGCATTTTCTTCTCTACTTACATTACGTACCGTGCCATCTGCCATTAACAATCTAAATGACTCTATTGTATCAATCAGTGCCTCATGACGAATATCACGCCCGTGTACATTTACACTTAATGAACCACCAACAGTAAAAATATTTTGAGACTGCATGACCTGTACCGCAAGGCCATATGGATTTATTTTCTTCTGAATATCATTCCACGTGACACCACTTTGAACTGTAACCCGCTTCTTCTCTGGATCAAATTCTAATATTTTATTATATCCTTTCATATCGAGCATCGTACCATTCGGATAATATGTCTGTCCTCCTTGGCTATGTTGCATACCTGCAATGGAAATTTTCTCTCCTGAAACTTTTGCATCTCGCACTAATTTTATTAACGAGTGCTCTTCCGTAGCACTTTCAACTCGTTTTATTTTTGTCGGAAGCAATTTACCTACATCACTCATAATAGGATGATCAATTTGTTTTTTATACGTATGTACAGACGTTGCAAGCAAAACCGTATATGCCGCAATGACCACTGCTATCTTTCTTTTTTTCAAAGGACACTCTCCTTATTAGCAACAAAAAGAGATACCCGTTCTTTCAGGTACCTCTCTTGACAGTGATTACTTTGCTGCTGGCAATTGTATTGGATCAAATTTATCATACGATGTAAACTTTGCATCCGTAATAATGTGCGCTTTATCTTCACCATTGCTACTCATAACCATATCTATCTTTGCTGATTCATATTTAAAATCTTTTGTAATAATATATTCCCCATCTATTTCTTCTATCTTTGCATTTTGGCCTTGTAGCATTTGTTTCTGCTTTTCATCCATACTAGCTAGCATACTCTCTGTCTCCTTCCCTTTTAATGCAAAATTCAGCTTATAATTATCTCCACTTTTCTCCATCTTCACTTTATTTAAAATTTCCGATGGAATCTCTAAATTATCTACCATTCCTTGAGTCGCATTCATTCCGTTAGCATTTAATTGTTCCTCTGGTACAGACATAACTTCACCCGAATTAGGATTTTTCACCTGACCAGCAATTTTTCCACCCACATCATAAACAATAACCTCTGTACCAGAAACATTCATTTCAGAACGAGAGTTTTTTTTCTTCGGCTCTAGTTGCATTTTAGCCTTCATTACATTCATCTCTGTTCCTTCAGCCTTTATTCCCACATCATATGTCATCGTTACATTTTCTTCGTTTTTAAAAGCTTCATTCGCTTTATTGAAAACATCCTTCGCTGTTAATTCCTTTTCTTTCTGCACAGCTTCTTTTTTCGGTTCATCAGTCTTTTTTGTTTCCTCATTACTACACCCTACTCCTAGACCGACTGCAAGTACTAAACTTGAAATTAAAATAAGTTTTTTCATAACGTCCCCTCCTTCCCAAAAATAATATCATCTCTTTTCCTATGAAATCTATATAATTCGTAATATTCTTCTTTAATTTTTTTCCTATATAGCAACATGTTTGAGAAAAAGTTTAAATATGATGTAAATAATAACAACTCATTTCAGGAGGTCATTATGAAAGCAATTATTTGCACAAAGTATGGACCACCTAATGTTCTCCAGATTCAAAATGTAGAAAAGCCTAAACCTAAAAAAAATGAAGTATTAGTTAAAATTCACGCAACAAGTGTATCGACTGGAGATTGTAGAATACGTGGCTTTAATAGCCCCCTCTTATTTTGGATTCCTATGCGGATCATATTAGGTTTCAGAAAACCGAGGAAACCTATACTTGGCGTAGAGTTATCCGGTGAAATCGAAGACATTGGAACAGATGTAACACAATTTAAAAAAGGAGATCCAGTTTTTGCATTAACAGAACTAAACCTTGGTGGTTATGCCGAATACACATGCGTGCATGAAAGTGGATTAATAGCATTAAAACCTACCAATGTGACATATGAAGAAGCTGCCGTTATTCCTTTTGGCGGAACTTCAGCATTGCACTTCCTTAGAAAAGGACAGATAAAAAAAGGGCAACGAGTACTTATATACGGCGCCTCTGGTTCAGTAGGGACAGCTGCCGTACAACTTGCTAAATACTTCGGGGCGACTGTCACAGCTATTTGTAGTAGTTCGAATTTCGATTTAGTTACAGCCTTAGGGGCAGACAACGTAATTGATTATATGAAAGAAGATTTTACTAAGCAGGGCCAGCACTACGATATTATATTTGATGCAGTTGGAAAATATAAAAAGTCTCTTTGTACAGATGCATTAATGCCTAATGGAAAATATGTATCTGTGAATGGAATGATGGCAAAGGTCAGTAAAGAAGATATGAACCTACTAAAACAACTAGCTGAAACAAAAAAGCTAAAACCTGTTATTGATAGAACTTACCGATTAGAAGAAGTTGTAGAAGCCCATACGTATGTAGAAATGGGCCATAAGAAAGGAAATGTTTCGATTACCTTAAAATAAAATATATTCTGAAAATATCATTGACAATTCTTTTTGTACGATTTACTATTAGTACCATATTCAAAACTACATACACATACTCTTATCAAGAGTGGCGGAGGGACTGGCCCGATGATGCCCGGCAACCGAGCTTATAACATATAAGCTAAGGTGCTAATTCCTGCAAAACGAGTTTTCGTTTTGGAAGATAAGAGAGGAATCTATTTCGTCTATTCGGCACCTCTCTTATTTTTGGGAGGTGCTTTTTATTTTGGAACGTATATGAAGGGGGATTTATAGATGAAAAAGGTATTATTAAGCATTGTAAGCGGAGCAGTATTATTATTAGGCGCATGTAGCGTGAGTTCAGATAAAGAGGTAAAAGCATTAGACGAGAAAAAGATTACTGTCGGTGTAACAGGTGGACCACATGAACAAATTTTTGAAAAGGTAAAAGAAGTTGCAGCAAAAGATGGTCTCGAAATTGATATAAAAGTATTTAATGATTATGTAGCGCCGAACGTATCTTTAGATGAAAAAAGCCTTGATGTAAATAGCTACCAAACAAAATCGTATTTAGATGTATTTAAAGCTGAACGCAATATGAAATTAGCTGAAGTATTTTCAACAGTAACATTCCCTATGGGCATATATTCTAAAAACATAAAAGATGTAAAAGACTTAAAAGAGGGCGATGCAATTGCTGTACCAAATGACCCAACGAATGAACTGCGAGCTTTAAAATTATTTGAAAAAGCAGGGGTTTTAAAAGTTGATCCGAAGGCTACAGAAAAAGCGACTGCGAAAGATGTAATTGAAAACCCGAAAAATTTAAAGATTGTTGAATTAGAAGCTTCTCAATTACCAACGCAACTAAGTGAAGTGAAAGCAGCTGCAATTAATACAAACTTTGCATTAGGTGCAAAATTAAGTCCAGCAAAAGATTCTATTTTCCGCGAAGGAAAAGATTCACCATATGTGAACTGGGTCGTTGTTCGTACTGAAAATAAAGATGATGCCGTTGTAAACAAATTAAAGAAAGCTTATCAATCTAAAGAAGTAAAAAAGTTTATCGAGAAAAAATTTGATGGTTCAGTTTTACCATCTTGGTAGGAGCTGACGATAATGATTGAATTAAAAAACATATCCAAAGTATTTACAACAAAAAAAGGGAATGTTGAGGCTCTTAAGTCTACTTCCCTTAAAGTAGAAAAAGGCGATGTATTTGGAATCATTGGGTATAGTGGCGCTGGTAAAAGCACATTGATTCGATGTGTAAATCTATTAGAAAAACCAACGACAGGAAATATCATTGTAAACGAACAAGACCTAACAACATTATCAACAAAAGAACTAGCAAAAGCGAGACAAAAAATCGGAATGATCTTTCAAGGATTCAATTTACTTAAAACTGTTACCGTCTATGAAAATATTGCATTACCGTTACGGCTTGCTGGCATTCCAAAAGCGGAAATTGAAAAAAGAGTAGAAAAATATTTACGCATCGTGGATCTTTTTAACCGTAAAGATGCTTATCCAAGCGAACTTTCTGGCGGTCAAAAACAGCGCGTTGCAATTGCACGTGCACTATCACATGAGCCTGAAGTGTTATTAAGTGACGAAGCAACGAGCGCTTTAGATCCAGAAACAACTGATTCTATTCTTGATTTGTTATTAAAGATTAACGAAGAAATTGGAATTACGATTTTACTCATTACACATGAAATGAATGTCATCCAACGTATATGCGACCGCGTTGCCGTTATGGAACATGGATCTGTAGTCGAAAGCGGGACTGTGAAAGATATTTTCACAAATCCACAACATGTAACAACGAAGAAATTTGTAAATAGCGCATTTGCAGCGAAAATTCCAGAAGAGGTACAGAAAGAACTACAAAGTACTGGAGAAATTGTAACACTTTCTTTTATAGGAAGTTCTTCAGGAGAACCAGCACTAGCTGTCGCCACAAAACGTTTCCAAGTATATCCAAATATTTTATCTGGTAATATTACACAGTTAAAACATGAGGCATATGGGAAACTTGTCGTTCATATGCAAGGTGAAAAAAATGAAGTAAACCGTGCTTTAGCATTCTTACAAGAGAAAGGTATCATCGTAGAGGGAGGGAAAACAGACTATGGAAAACAAGTCCTTTTTGGATGAATGGAGTAAAGTCATATGGGAAGCCACAATCCAAACCTTTCAAATGACATCTATTTCATTACTCATCTCGATCCTTATTGCACTGCCACTTAGTGTAACACTTGTTTTAACAAGACCTGGTGGACAGCACGAAAATAAAATCATTTATCCTATTCTTAATACAATTATTAATATAATTCGCTCTCTTCCATTTATCATTCTATTATTCTTCATCTTACCTTTTACAAAGTTTCTAATGGGAACATCCATTGGCGTGCAAGGTGTGATCGTACCGCTTGTCGTCTTCACAGCTCCTTATATCGCACGTTTAATGGAGACAGCCTTACTAGAAGTAGATCGCGGTGTTATTGAGGCCTATCAAGCAATGGGTATCTCTACTATTAAAATCATTTGGCACGTCATGGTGAAAGAAGCTCGTCCCTCCCTTGTACTTGGATTAACAATTGCAACAATTGGCTTAATTGGCGCAACAGCAATGGCTGGACTCGTAGGTGCTGGAGGGCTAGGGGACTTGGCATACCGCTTCGGACATTTACGCTATGAACCTGAAGTAATGTATGCAACAGTCTTTATTTTAATTATCCTCGTTCAAGGATTACAGTCTTTAGGGAATGGTGTTGCACGAAGATTGAAGAAAGATTAAAAAAGAAGGCATCTCACCAGGGTGAGATGCCTTCTTTTTTTATCTTTTAAATCCACCTTCTGAATGAATAACTTGCCCAGTAATCCACTCAGCTTCTTCACTTACTAAAAATTTAATGAGTCTAGCTGCATCCTTTGGCTCACCAATTCTGCCAAAAGGAAACATCGGCTTTAACCCTTGTGTTATCTCTTCAGTCATCCATCCTGTATCGGTTGGTCCTGGATTAATTGCATTCACTGTTATTCCTAAATGAGCTACCTCTGCTGACAATGTACTAGTAAGAGCATCAATAGCTCCCTTCGTTGTCGCATAAGCTAGTTCTCCTGCCATAGGACCTTGAAATTGTCCCGAAGTAATATTAACAATTCTACCACCAGATTTCTTATCAAATCCTCGGGCAAATTGACTACTTAACAATGTAGTCGCACGAATATTCACCATATAATGCTTATCTAATTCTTCAGCATTCAACGTAGAGAAATCATTATTCGTAGAATATGCTGCATTATTAATTAATATATGAGGGTACCCTAATTGTTCAGTAACTTTATTTATAAGCTCTTTCGGTGCATCATTCCGAGTTAAATCTAACTCCATGCTCGATACTCTAACACCGTTTTGCAATAGCTCTTCTTTTAATTGTATTTGTTCATTTTTATCGACGCCCCAAGGCATCTCTTTATCGTAAGCTGTCCAATACGTAAAAAACATATCGTATCCTGCTTCAGCTAATTCTTTACAAATCGCTGCCCCAATACCATCTAGACGACTTACCCCTGTAACAACTGCTACTTTATTTTTTAATTGATTCATCATATACTCCTCCAAGTTTAAAGGGCGCATACTTTATATAAGAGATATAAAATTTCCCACAAAAAAAGACAGATACATAAAATAGGCATCTATCCTTACAAAAGGGATGTACAAGCCAAATATGCAGTCCTTGGATGATTTACAGATAGCTAAATAAACCCTCACTTATGAGAGAAAAATTCATCTATCTAATTTCTAATCATTACAAGTTCATCCACATATTAAGTCTTTGTCCCCTTTACATATATCTCTATTCTTAGTTTACCAAAACAGATAAAATGTTACAAAAAATAAAACAATTACTCACAACCTATCCTTGTTCACATTCTCTTCATTGTGAATATTTTCACATTGAATATATAATAAACTTGTAAATACAATATTGGAGGGATTTCAATGATTATTAATTTTTTAAGAACTGATAAACGTGCTACTTTCATATTATTACTTTTACGTCTTTACATAGGATATACATGGCTCGCTGCTGGGATAGGCAAAGTCTTCGGACAATCTTTTGACGCAAGTGGTTTTCTAAAGGGTGCTATTGCTCAAGCATCAGGTGACCACCCTGCAGTACAAAGTTGGTGGGCAGATTTTCTTCAACATTTTGTCCTTCCAAACGCAGACCTATTTAGCTTTTTAGTTCAATGGGGAGAAATTTTAGTAGGTCTAGGTTTAATTTTAGGCGGATTAACAAAAACAGCTGCATTTTTCGGAATCATAATGAATCTTTCATTTTTATTAAGTGGAACTGTTAGTGTAAACCCAAACCTGCTTATTTTGACTATATTCATTTTAGTTGCAGGGCAGAACGCTGGACGTATTGGATTAGATGGCTATATTCTCCCTAAACTTTTCCATAAAAACAACCACGGAACATATAAATTAAGTAAAACTGCGTAGTAACAGTTTACTTTTAAAATATAAATAAGAAAAAGAGCCTGAGTATAGGCTCTTTTTCTTATTTATCCTAATTTAAACTTTTAACGAGCCACGAAAACCTCTGGCAGCATAGTAAGAGTCTGCTCCATTGTGGTACACGAAAACATGCCCGAAGCGATAATCGCAAAATAGAGCACCACCGAGTTCTCGAATATCTGAAGGTGTTTGTACCCAGCTTGATGATTTCATGTCAAAATCCCCAAGTTTTTGCAATTCCCGATATTGTTCTTCAGTTAATAGTTCAATGCCCATAGCATTTGCAACATCAATAACGTTATTTTCTGGTTTATGTTTTTTTCTTGATTCTAACGCTTCAAGATCATAACAAAGACTCCTGCGGCCTTTAGGACTCTCCTTTGAACAATCATAGAAAGTATACTCGTCCTTTTCTTCATCATAACCAACAACATCCGGCTCACCGCCAGTTACTTCCATTTCATTAAGTGACCACAATTTTTCATTATTAGTAGTCAGCTTCGCTTCAACTTTAGCCCATTCAAGACCTTCATGGCGGTTCATGTTTTTCTCAAAACGAGCTTTCAATACTTTCAATAACTCTTCACGTTTTTCTACTAGTAAGTCATTTTTATTTCCTGTCATATTAATCCTCCCTGATATGTGTACGGATAGTAGTTTAAGTATATATTTTATAATAAATCATCTCAATATGAAGAGCGTTTCAAGCTTATGTCTTTTACAAACATCCATTATAAAGTCCTAAAACCCTCTACACTCTCTCCAAGAATATAGTGTGAAAACCACATCAAATTCTGCTTCATAATAGCTACATTCATTCCCGGCTGATTAGGACTATATGCCATTCCTTTAAATATAATTAATTCTGTATCAACTTCCATATCCTTTAATCCTTGATATAGATCATATGCATTTGTAATTGGAATTCTTGCATCCTTTTCCCCATGTTGAATTAAGGTAGGCGTACAAGCTGATTTAATATACGTCATAGGTGATGTCTTCGTATATATCTCTCGATCATTCCATGGGGTATTTCCTAAATACATTCTAATAAAATAAGGGATATCTGTATTTACATAATGAGTACTCCAGTTCGTGATTCCGCCTCCAACTGAAATAGCTTTAAACCTGCTACTAAATGTAGAACAGAAAGCTGATATATATCCTCCGTTACTCCATCCCATAACTCCTACTTTATCATTATCTACAATCCCTTGATCAACTAGTTTATCCACCCCTGATATAACATCATCATAGTCAGCGATTCCCTGTTTTCTATAGTTTGCTTTTAAAAATTCATTACCATAACCAGAACTTCCTCTGTAGTTTGGCTCTAAAACGATAAAGCCTTTTTCGATAAACTGTTCAATCGGATATTTCTCATTGAAGCAGTCTGAAAATATCGGAAAGGATGCCCAAGCCGGACCGCCGTGAATTACTACTAATAAAGGATATTTTTTATTTACGTCAAACTCTACTGGCGTTGATAAAACACCTTCTATTTCAAGACCATCACTACTTTTCCATGAGATGATTTCCCTGTTACTTTTAAGTTTCCCTTTGAAAAAGTTATTTTCATCCGTTATTTTTTTATCGTCTAAATAGATTTCAAAGGTTTCATTTGTTATAGCCTTATTATAGGATATATGTTTTCCATCCTTTGTTATAGAAGCATCCATTATAAAGCCATCTACTTTTTCGCTTAATGCTTCTACAGTACCACCTTCAGCTAGTAATCCAATACGATAATTCGTTTTATCCTGCCATCTAATTAAAATTCCTTTAGCTGTCCACTGTAATGGCATAACAGTACTATCAAAATCTGTTACAGGTTGAATTACCTCTCCTGTATTTATATCATATACCTCTAACGTACTGTCTTGTATATGGTTTCTATAGTAATCCTTCTCTCTTATGCTTGCTGTGTAACATATTTTACTGCCTTCAGGAGAAAAGCAGACGCTACCGCCCAACAACTTATCCACATTCAGCTTTTGTAGCTCTCTAGCTTTAGTATGGAGTATGTATAAATCTCCATTTATATAATCCGCCATATTTGAGCTTGGTGTCGCCATAAACACAATCTTCTTCCCATCATTTGAAATATCAAATTCATGGATATGAAAATCCTTACCATCAGTTAATTGATAAACAACTCTTTTCTCGTGTTCATATGTATCACTTTGTATCACCTTTTCTATTTCAATGTAATATAAACAATTATTCTGGTGTTCCTTACCTATATGTTGAAACTCTCCATATAGATCCCTACGCTTCTTTATCTCCACACATTCTTTTGACTGCGTAACATAATAAAGACCCTTGCCAGTAGGACCCCATTTGAATGTACTGACTCCTTCTTTCTCATCAGTAATTTGAACCCCTTCATAACCATCTAGTGACTTAACAAAGATCTGATTTTTCCCATTACCAACGGGGCTAAGATATGCTATATCCCTAGAATTTGGAGACCATAATGGGCATGTACTTTCTATATCTCCATTTATCAATAAACAACTCTGTCCCTTTTCTTTTCCATATATCCATACATGATTCCTATATGTATTGTCTTTCCAGTTAGCCGTCTTCTTAACAAACGCTACGTTTTTACCATCATCACTTATGTTTGTACTTGATAAGGTTGGTAATGAAATAATCTCTTCTATACTTAGATATGTTTTTTTATTCACTTTCATCAATATCCCCCCTTGAAATGTCCATAAATCTCTCGTCTCTTTTTGTCGTAATAAAGGAGATTTTTCACAGATACTTAAAATGATAACGGAAAATTCAGATAAATAAAAGTAAAACATTAATCTATAGGGTTCTATCCACTTACCAATTCTAGATGTTCTTTTTCGGCACAAAAACACCCCTTTAGATAAAATATCTAAAGGGGTGCAAATTTGTAAATTTATTTTAAAGCTATAACTATATTTATTAACCTACCAATCTCCTACTCAACAGTAACAGATTTAGCTAAGTTACGTGGCTTATCAACGTCACACTCGCGGTGAAGTGCTGCGTAGTATGAGATAAGTTGTAATGGAATAACTGCTACTAGCGGTGCTAGTGCTTCATGGACAGCTGGTAATACGAAGCTGTCACCTTCCATTTCTAAGCCTTTCATTGAGATGATACATGGGTTAGCACCGCGTGCTACTACTTCTTTCACGTTACCACGAATTCCAAGGTTTACGTGCTCTTGTGTAGCAAGTGCGATAACTGGTGTACCATTTTCGATTAAAGCGATTGTACCGTGTTTTAACTCTCCTCCAGCGAATCCTTCTGCTTGGATGTAAGAGATTTCTTTTAGTTTTAACGCACCTTCTAATCCTACGTAGAAGTCTACGCTACGTCCGATGAAGAAACAGTTACGCGTTGTTGCTAAAAATTGTTTTGCTAATGCGTCCATTTCTTCTTTTTGATCACAAAGTTCTATCATTGCATTTGCTACAAGTCCTAGTTCGTGTGTTAAATCGAAATCAAGAACTTCACCTTTTGCTTTAGCAATATCAGCTGCTAAAATTGAAAGTACTGCAAGCTGTGCTGTGTAAGCTTTCGTTGATGCAACTGCAATTTCTGGTCCAGCGTATAATGGAAGTGTATAATCAGCTTCACGAGAAAGAGTAGAACCAGGCACGTTTGTAATTGTTAATGCTTTATGACCCATTTCATTTGTTTGTACAAGTACTGCACGGCTATCAGCTGTTTCACCACTTTGTGAAATGTAAATGAAGAATGGTCTTTCTGTTAATAATGGCATGTTGTAAGAGAATTCACTTGCTACATGTACTTCAACTGGCATTTTTGCAAACTTCTCGATAAATTGTTTTCCAACAAGACCTGCATGATAACTCGTTCCACATGCAATGATGTAAATACGATCGCTATCTAAAATCGCATTGCGGATGTCTTGATTTAATTCAATTTCGCCATTTTCATCTTGATACTTTTGAATTATATTACGGATTACAAGTGGTTGCTCATCGATTTCTTTAAGCATGAAGTGAGGATATGTTCCCTTTTCAATATCACTTGCGTCTAATTCCGCTGTAAAAGGTGCACGTTCAATCGTTTCACCTTGTAAGTTTTTAATTGTAATACTTTCTTTCGTTACGATTACGATTTCTTTATCCATTAACTCAATAAATTGATCTGTAACTTGTAACATCGCCATAGCGTCGCTTGCCACAACATTAAAGTTGTCACCAACACCTACTAATAGCGGGCTTTTGTTTTTAGCAACATAAATCATGTTTGGATTTTCAGCATCAAGTAATCCGATTGCATAAGAGCCATGTAAAAGAGATAGCGTATTACGGAACGCTTCTTCTACACTTAATCCTGTGCTCACTTGTTGTTCCATAAGCTGTACGATAATCTCTGTATCTGTTTCACTTACGAACGTTACATCTTGTAAATATTCCTTTTTCACTAATTCATAGTTTTCAATTACACCGTTATGAACTAGTGTAAAGCGTTTTGATGTACTTTGATGCGGATGCGCGTTTACTTTACTTGGAACACCGTGTGTAGCCCAGCGTGTATGTCCGATACCTACGCTTGCTGCTACGTTCTCATCTACGATTTCACGAAGTTTTGCGATACGGCCTTTTTCTTTGTATACAACAACACCGTTCTCTGCTTGTACTGCAATACCTGCTGAATCATATCCACGATATTCTAGCTTTTCTAAACCTTTTAATAAAATTTCCTTTGCATCTTGCTCTCCAATAAATCCTACGATTCCACACATGTTTAGTCGCCGTTACAAATGCTTACACTGCTCTGCGAACATGTAACGACATAGTCCGATACCATTTTTATTTATACTAAAAAACGGATTACATATTGCTAGCCCTGTAAGCTTGTAACGGCTTTCACCTTCCTCTCGATTGGGTTTAAGTCCGTATATACTTATACAGCTAGTTTTCATCCGTTCCTCTTCTCTCATCACACTTTCACCTTTGTCCACTAAGTCACCTTAATGATTTAAGTAAAAGTTTGCGGTTGTGATGAACAACCGGGAGTCATCCGCCGAAATCTCGATAAACCCCACCTCGTCAACTACACTATTTGTAGTTCTGGCGCTTTTATAATTTACAATATTTCCTTTGAGAAAAAGAACAAGACCATCTTATAACAAACATGGATAAACCGTCAATGAAATTTTTTTCATCGTCTATAAAACATATGAAAAAGGAGCACTTATTGTGCCCCTTTTTCATATAAATTCAGCTAATTATTCAGCGCCAACTTCAGCTTTCACAACTTCTACAATGCGATGTACAAATGCATCACAAACTTCTTGTGTTGGTGCTTCTGCCATTACACGAATAAGTGGCTCTGTTCCAGATGGACGAACAAGAATACGGCCATCACCGTTCATTTCTTCCTCTACAACACGAATAATTTCTTTAATTTTTTCATTTTCTAATGCTAATTTTTTATCTGTTACACGAACGTTTACTAGCAATTGTGGGAATTTCGTCATTTCTCCTGCAAGCTCAGATAATGGTTTTTTCGTCATTTTCATGATGTTTACAAGTTGAAGTGCACTTAACATTCCGTCACCAGTTGTAATGTAATCAAGTAAGATAATATGGCCTGATTGTTCTCCACCTAAGTTGTAACCACCGCGTTTCATCTCTTCCATTACGTAGCGGTCACCAACTGCTGTTTTATCGCTTGTAATATTGTTTGCTTCAAGTGCTTTGTAGAAACCTAAATTACTCATAACAGTTGAAACAACTGTATTATGTTTTAATTGACCAGTTTCTTTCATGTATTTCGCACAAATAAACATAATTTGATCACCGTCAACGATGTTTCCTTTTTCGTCTACAGCAATTAAACGGTCGCCATCGCCATCAAAAGCAAGTCCGATGTCAGCACCTTTTTCTTTTACTAATTCAGCCAATACTTCTGGATGTGTAGATCCTACACCTTCGTTAATATTCATACCGTTCGGTGAAGTCCCCATTGTTGAAATATCAGCTTCTAAATCTGCAAATAAGTATGGAGCTAAAGAAGATGTGGCACCATGTGCACAATCTAAAGCGATATGTAGGCCAGAGAAGTCTTCTTCAACAGTTTGTTTAATGTATTGTAAATATTTTTGTCCACCTTCAAAGTAATCGCTCACTTGTCCAAGGTTAGTACCTGTTGGACGTGGTAGTTCATCAACTTCTTTGTCTAATAAAGCTTCAATTTCAGCTTCTTGCTCATCTGTTAATTTAAAGCCGTCTGAACCAAAGAATTTAATACCGTTATCTTGTACTGGATTATGAGATGCAGAAATCATAACACCCGCTTGTGCGTCTAGTGCTTTTGTTAAATAAGCAACACCCGGTGTAGAAATAACGCCAAGGCGCATTACTTCTGCTCCAGTTGATAATAGACCTGCTACTAAAGCTCCTTCTAACATATGGCCAGATACACGTGTATCACGACCGATAATTACTTTTGGACGATCTGTATCTTTTGTTAATACATAACCACCAAAACGCCCAATTTTGAAAGCTAATTCAGGTGTTAACTCCTTATTTGCAACTCCGCGTACTCCATCTGTACCAAAATATTTACCCATTATGATTCGCTCCTTTTTCTTGCTCTTTTTGATTATGGTTATCTACTGTTGGTTCTTGACTAGTTTCTTTATCTTTATCTTGATTTTGGTTTTGATTATTTTCCTGTTCCGTTTCCTTTTCTGGATCGGGTTCAGGATTTTTTGGCTTCTCATTTTGATTTTCTTGATTGGTGTTTGAATCCGGTTGTTGACCGTTACCCTGTACTTCTTTATCTGGTTTTTCTTTCTTTACAATAGTAACTTTAGCACTTTTTTGTTTTGGCTCTATTGAAATATTACCAGGACCACTCACTTGAATAGAAATATCTTTCGTCCCTGAAGATACATTTTGCAGATTAATTACCGCTGTTATTTGAGCAGCTGTTATTTTATCTACTATACTTGCTTCTCCTGAAATATCAACACTTATCTTTTCATCTTGCGGCGAAATTAGCTGAGCCGTAACATCTTTAGAAAGTCCATTTTTTTGGATTGGGATACCATCAATCGTTTTTGTTTTCGTTTGTTTTGTTTTTTGTACTCCCACCGAAACCTTCACTTGATTCGGTTTTGCACTTGTTACACCCTTGGGTAATAAAACAGAGGCATCGAATGTTGTAGACTCTGTCAATTGACTAAAATCTACTTCGACCCCCTCTAGCGATTGTATATTATCCAAAATATCTTTTGGACCAGCTATCGTTACTTCTCTCGGCTCGACACTGATATTTGTAACTGCCAACCCTTCTGCTAAACTCCCCTTCTTCGTATACGTTACAGGAACAGTTTTTTCAGTATTATTGGCTGTAGTTTGCGTTGCCACATTCAACGTTACACTAATCTTAGATGGACTTGTTCTTACATTTAAACGTTTTCCTTCTTTATTGTATAATGTAACTTCGGGCGTTTTTGTAACAGTTTTATTAACACCTTTTAAATCAACATACGCTTTGGCAGATGAAATGCTTTCAATTTCTTCTTTCGTCCCAACTACCTCAACAGTATCCGGTTTAAGGCTTGATTTTTCGAGAGTAGCCCCCGCTGGCATCTGATCCTCATTTGATAATTTCAAATCTACATGAACATATTTTCTCGCCTTTTCATGAAGAGTAACTTTAATTGTTGATGGCTGAACTGTTCCTTTCACATCATCTGGAAGCCCGTTCGTTTTTAAAGAAATCTCATAAGTTCCTTTTGGACTATCTCGCAAATCAATTGGTATGTCAAATTGTTTTTTTGCTTTTACTGTAGCAACTGATGCTTTTGGGCCTTCTAACTTCACCTTAACGCCCTCTGCTGGAATACCACTTACAATATATTTCTCCTCATCATACTTAAGGTTAATCGCATAATTAGTTAATGTTTCTTTCGTATCATTTGCAAAAGGTAATATACCTGATGTCGTATTTTTTTCAGTTAACGTCGCTGACATAAAAAGCATACACGCCAATAGTAATGAGATCCCTTTTAAAAACCAATGATTTTCCATTAACTTATCCATGACGCTTTCTCCTCCAATTCCATAAAGACGAAGAAGTCGTTTTTTCGTTCCCACTAAATTCAGCTAATAACATATCCTTCAGCTGTTCTGTCTTCAAATCACGATGCAACTTACCATTTTTCGTTAAAGAAATTTGACCAGTTTCTTCAGACACAACTACTGTAATACTATCAGTAACTTCACTAACTCCCATTGCAGCACGATGTCTAGTTCCTAATTCTTTAGAAATAAACGGACTTTCTGATAATGGAAGATAGCATGCTGCTGCTTTAATTGTACTTCCTTGCATAATTACCGCTCCGTCATGAAGAGGTGTATTTGGAATGAAAATATTAATAAGTAATTCCGATGATACGTTTGCATTCAGCGGAATACCCGTTTCCACATAATCACCCATACCGGTCTCTTTTGACAAAGTAATTAATGCACCAATTCTACGTTTCCCCATATATTCGGTTGCTTTTGCTATCGCTGTTGCAACCATTTCAGGTTCATCATCCTCATGCGGTCCACCACGCGAAAATAAACTCCCGCGCCCTAGCTGCTCAAGTGCTCTTCGCAATTCTGGCTGAAAGATAATAATAACGGCTAAAAATCCCCATGTTAATACTTGTTCAGTTAGCCAAGATAACGTATGCAATTCAAGGAAAATACTAATCATCTTAACGACAATGATAACTGTAATCCCTTTTAAAAGTTGAACAGCTTTCGTCCCTCGGATTATGAGAATCAGCTTATATATAATAAACCATACAATGGCAATATCTAATGCCGTACTAAGATATTTCAAAATGGTCGTATCTTCAAAAGGCATGCTATCCCTTCCTCCTACTTACGAGCAATTCTATCCATATATTGAAATATTGTTTTATGCTCTATCTGTATGTATTTCCAACAACTAGTTAATTATACCATACATGAAACAAACGACAATTACAAACAACCCCCTTTAGCTCAAATTGGTAAGATGTCAAACATTTTTATCTTACAGTATAATATAAATCATTATTATACGCCTATTTTCAAATAAAAAAAGCAACTTCTCAGTTGCTTTTCTTACATTTATTTTAGTTTTTCACCGAATAAAGAACCCATTAAAGCAACTGCTGTTGTTGCCGTTCTATTTCTCTCATCTAAAATCGTATTTACCTCAACAAATTCAGCAGATGTGATAATATCAGCTTCCGCTAACATTTCCATCGCCAAGTGGCTTTCACGATAAGATAGACCACCAATTACAGGCGTTCCAACACCTGGTGCATCATGAGGATCAAGACCATCTAAATCTAATGATAAGTGTACACCATCAGTATGAGATAAATATGCGATTGTTTCTTCCATAACAGCCGTCATCCCCATACGATCAATTTCATGCATCGAGAACACTTTAATACCTTCATTGCGAATGAAGTCTTTTTCTCCTTCATCTAATGCACGCGCACCGATAATTACAACATTCTCTTTTTTCACCTTTGGATATGCTCCGTATAAATCTACAAGTGAAGAATGTCCATAACCTAAACTTGCTGCAAGTGACATACCGTGAATATTTCCAGATGGTGAAGTTTCCTCTGTATTTAAATCACCGTGTGCATCATACCAAATAACACCTAAGTTTTTATAATGTTTGGCTACACCAGCTAATGTACCGATAGCAATACTATGGTCACCACCTAATACAAGTGGAAAACGACCTTCTTCTATAATATGATCCACCTTACTTGCTAATTCATTACATACAGTTGCAACTTGTGTAAGGTTTCTTAATTTTGTATTTTCATCTACCTCTTTTTCTCTCTCTATACATATATCTCCCATATCTTTAACGTCATATCCAATTTCTTCAATTCTTTCAATTACCCCTGCATAACGGATCGCGCTCGGTCCCATATCAACTCCACGACGCATCTGTCCTAAATCCATTGGAACTCCAATAACTGAAATTTCTTTTTTCATAGATAGTATCCCCCTTTTATGCCTTCACTAAATATTTTAAATCTTTTATATAGTCTGACTCAACTCGACATTTTTTTGTATGGATATACAATTTATTCACTTATATTCACGTTGAAAATCAAATTTCAAGACTATTCTATGTATAAAGTTAACTTAATGAAACAATCGCAATCACTATTATCAAATAATAATAATAAAACACTCCTACATTTAGAAGTGTTTTTCTGACGCTATTTTCCATACTGCTGCAATATTCTTCGTTGTCATTTCAATATTTTCTTCTGCTACTCTATATGCTTCTTCTAGTGTCATCGGTCTTGTTGTAATACTAAATACCGCATCTATTCCTTTCTCGTAAACAGCTAGATAATCAGATGATACAGACCCTCCAATAGCAATTACAGGCACAGAAAAACGTTTCGCACGCCCCGCAACACCAACAGGAGCCTTCCCATATGCAGTTTGTTCATCTATTCTACCTTCACCAGTTATAATGAGATCTGCATCTTCTATATGTTTATCGAAATTTGTATAATTCAATACAATTTCAACGCCCCTTCGCAAGTCTCCCTTTAACACTGAAATAACAGCCGCTCCCATTCCTCCTGCTGCCCCTGCACCAGGTATTTCAGATACATCAAAAGATACATATCGTTTAAGGATATTCGCGTAATGTTTTAAATTCTCATCTAGCTCTTTCATCATCTCTACATTCGCACCCTTTTGTCTCCCAAATACGAAAGATGCCCCCTGCATTCCGACTAATGTATTATCCACATCACAGGCCGCTTCTATCTTTACTCCCTTTAAGCGTGGGTCCAGTTGTGAAAAATCAATAGCACCAATTGAATGTAATGTGCCTCCAGATGGATCTATTACTTCACCCTTGTCATTTATAAATCTTACTCCTAAAGCTGCTAACATACCTGCCCCACCATCATTTGTAGCACTTCCTCCAAGTCCTAAAATTATGTACCCCACTCCTTGATCTAGCGCATGTAATATAAGTTCTCCTGTTCCTTTTGTCGTTGTAATAAGTGGGTTGCGCTTTTCAACTGGAACGTGCTGTAATCCTGATGCTGCTGCCATTTCAATAAACGCTGTCTTTTTATCTTTAGAAATGCCATAAAAAGCTTGTACACCTTCTCTAAGCGGTCCTGTCACACTAATTGATATAATTCTCCCCCCTGTAGCATCAACAAGTGATTCAACCGTCCCTTCTCCTCCATCTCCAATTGGTATTTTCACATACTCTGCATTAGGAAAAATCGCTCTAAAACCTCTTTCAATAGCTCCACATACTTCTATAGCTTTTAGGCTTTCTTTATATGAATCAGATGCAATAACAACTTTCACAATTATCCCCCCATCCCTTATTTTTACGTTTTCTTCATACTAAACGATAAATATAAAAGTTGTCTTTTTAAACACAAAGAAGCTTACATCGTATGATGTAAGATTTTCTATTTAGGTGGAGCCTAGCGGGATCGAACCGCTGACCTCCTGCGTGCAAGGCAGGCGCTCTCCCAGCTGAGCTAAGGCCCCTTAGTAATAACGGGAAGACGGGATTCGAACCCGCGACCCCACCTTGGCAAGGTTGTACTCTACCACTGAACTACTTCCGCGAAAATGGTGAGCCATGAAGGATTCGAACCTTCGACCCTCTGATTAAAAGTCAGATGCTCTACCAACTGAGCTAATGGCTCGTAAATGGCTGGGCTAGCTGGATTCGAACCAGCGCATGACGGAGTCAAAGTCCGTTGCCTTACCGCTTGGCTATAGCCCATTAATATTTACTAGTATGGTTATCTTCTCAAAAAAATAAACCCTTTCAGGTTATTTTAAAGAAAATGGTGGAGGGGGGCAGATTCGAACTGCCGAACCCGAAGGAGCGGATTTACAGTCCGCCGCGTTTAGCCACTTCGCTACCCCTCCGACATTTAAACATATATGGTGGAGGATGACGGGATCGAACCGCCGACCCCCTGCTTGTAAGGCAGGTGCTCTCCCAGCTGAGCTAATCCTCCAAAAGTGGTGACCCGTACGGGATTCGAACCCGTGTTACCGCCGTGAAAGGGCGGTGTCTTAACCACTTGACCAACGGGCCAAAAATTTAAAAACTTTTCCAAGCTTCCAACCGGGCTTGAACCGGTGACCTCTTCCTTACCATGGAAGTACTCTACCAGCTGAGCTATGGAAGCATAATGGCTCCGCAGGTAGGAATCGAACCTACGACCGATCGGTTAACAGCCGATAGCTCTACCGCTGAGCTACTGCGGAACAATACAAGCCTGGCAACGTCCTACTCTCACAGGGACAAGGTCCCAACTACCATCGGCGCTAGAGAGCTTAACTTCCGTGTTCGGTATGGGAACGGGTGTGACCTCTCTGCCATCATTACCAGACTTTTATCATTAGGCATATTCCTTCAAAACTAGTAAAAGGAATTTTAAATATATATTCCTTCAAAACTAGA
>NZ_QPEL01000106.1:0-5633 GCF_008368965.1 Bacillus sp. AY2-1
CCTCTAGTTTTCTAGCCGGACTATATTCTATTTTCAAGCTCATTTCTATCTCCCCATGAATAAAACTCAGCATTCTGTTTATACTACAACTACATCTAGAGACACATCACTGTTTAGAGCGGCTAGGTTTTGTTAGCTGCTCTTTTGTTTTTTACACAAATAAAATCAATAACTCAGCATATAATATCTATGTAGCTAGATTATTACCTCTGTATCGAGCAGTTAGGCTGGGCTAACTGCTCTTTTATTTATGACAAAATGAAACTTTTTAACAGAATTACTTTCGTATAACATTTTCAATCTCGCTTACACTATAACTGTAACTTTAAGTTACACATCTATTACTTAGAGGGCCTAATTTTCTTTTGTGTAACAATTGGTTAGCTCATAAAGTTAACCAATTTGTTGCGTTAAATATTTTTTATTTCTCAATACTTAATACCTGGAATTAATTCTTATTTATTGGTATTAAACTATTGACATTGATTTTCCTCATATGCAATTTTTGAAAAGGCCTTTTCTCTCACATCAGGCCCTTTTATTTATAAAAAAAGATTATTTTATATAGATTACTATAAGCATCCATAAAGCCAAAGCACCAATTAGCGAGTACTATACGTGTATATAGTATCCTTACTTCAAAGTCTGTTTTCTTGAAGATTTCTCGTAATGGAGATGTCTCAAAATGTTAGCTTGATGGGCATGGGATCCCGCCCACATTTTAACGAAAATATAAGCTAAGCAAATCCCAACATAAAGCGAGCCGAATTTTCTACCCTTAAGAAAAATTTCGGTTCGTTTTATGGTTTCATGACAAGTTGTTTACTGAATAATAAAGTTCTTTATTGGAACAGGCTACTTTCTTCAACAATCTGGCCCGATTGTTGAAGAAGAAATATAATAAAAATGCTTTTGATTGTTTTATTAAACGAATTAAACCGCAAAAAACAAGAAGAATCCCCCCCTTTTTACTAGTACACTAAATCCTATAAAAGGGGGGAGATCATGAACAATAAAGCCATTGGATTATTTCAAGGAATTGCGTTATACATTTCAGCTATTCTAGGATCAGGTGTCCTTTTTTTATCGGGGGTAACGGCCTCAATAGCGGGCCCTGCATCTATTGTATCCTGGTTTATCGTTATTATAATTAGTTTTCCGCTTGCTTATTCCTTTGCTAGTTTGGCACGGATATATCCTGATTCTGGTGGAGCAGCAACCTTTGTTAGAAATTCTTTTGGATATCATCTTGGCAATATCGTTGGGTGGTTTTACTTTGTAACAGCAGCAGTTGGTCAAACGATTGTATCTTTAACTGGTGCTTTTTACGTCAGTCAGGCATTTGGATTTTCGCATTTTGAAACAATTATAATTGCCGTCTTTATTTTGGTAATTGCAGGTGTTTCCAATTATTACGGCGTAAATGTTAGTGGTAAAGTTGCAGTGATTTTAAGTTCCTTATTACTGATTCTTTTAGCGTCAGCTGTATTTGTGGCATTTCCAAGAATACAATGGGGGAATTTTACTCCCTTTGTTCCAAATGGATGGTTTTCTGTCGGGAACGCTATAACGGTTATCTTTTGGGCATTTTTCGGTTGGGAGGCGATTTGTAATCTGGCTGAGCACTTTAAAAGGCCAGAAAAAGATATTGTCAAAGGAACAGTTATTAGTGCAGTTGTCATTGGATTATTATTTTTAGCGCTAAGTCTTGTCACTATTGGAACGGCCACGTATGGCAGTCAAGAAAGCAACCTGTCTCCTATCGGTGTTATAATGGGAGGTACAGTAGGCGGAGGTGCCAAAGTCGTTACAGCTGTTTTAGCTTTAATTATTTGTACAGGGACAGCGAATGCTTTTGTAGCCAGCCTAACGCAATTAGGATATTCATTAAGCAGAGATGGTGCTTTCCCAAAATTTTTCTCAAGGCTGCATGCAACTACTCAAATTCCAAGACAGATGGTATTGTTTGTTATCTGTTTTTCGGTAGCAGGTGTGTTAGTGACAAAAGCTTTGTCACTAACGTTTGATGATATTTTGTTTATACCGACTTCTCTTGGGATTCTAGTTTATGTTCTTTCAATGGCGGCAGGCGTTAAATTATTTAGGAAGAACACACTGGCATGGTGGGCATCGTTAATCTCTTTCATTTTATGTTTGCTGGTGATTCCATTTTTTCAATTGTATATATTTGTTCCGTTAATTGTCGTGGCTATATATGTGATTTATATGATTTTAAGTAATAAGATTTTCGCCTACAAGGGAGGATTAAAATCTAATGAAAGATCAAAATAACCTTTCTAGAGATACCATGTGGAAAGCAACAGTATCATGTGATTCAGCGTATGACGGGATATTCTTTTACGCAGTCAAGACAACTGGAATTTTCTGCCGGCCTTCTTGCAAGTCTAAGGTTCCTAATTATGAAAATGTATCCTTTTTTTCAAATGCGCAAGAAGCTCAAAGGGCAGGCTATCGCCCATGCAAAAGATGCCGATCAGATCTAAATATAAAAATATACGACCCGTTCGAATGCGTTTTAGAAGATATTATGCGATTGAAAAAAAATAATTATGTTCAAAACATGTCTTTAAATGAAATTGCATCAAGGGTAGGAGTTAGTCGTTTTCATTTAAATCGGAGTTTCAAAGAAAGAACAGGGTATACTCCTCGAATATATCTAGAAAGGATCAGAGTTAAGAAAGCAAAGGAACTGCTCTTGACAACGGTCTTTAATAGTACAGAGATTGGTTATCAAACAGGCTATCAAAGTGTATCTAGCTTTTATAATGCATTTAAAAGAAATACAGGGTTTTCACCGAGTCAATTCCGGGCTTTCCATAGTGGAAATACCGTAAACCAAGAACTTGACTGAATTCACGTTCTTTAACAAAAGATAGCATGAATTAACAAGAGTGCTTTGTACTCATCGTATTTTTCGATAAATCATTACTGATTGATTAAAAGTAAACAACTTTGTATTGAACAATAATAAGCAATTTTTTCTCTGTTATAGAATTGTAGGCTTTTTAATTCAATCCTCAACAAACGGGCAGCATTATTGAACAAGTTTTATGAACTTTAGTGGTAGCATCATTAGTGAATTGCTTTATAACAACTAATTAAGGAGGGGTAGAATATGAGAAATAACTTTCAAATCGTTGCGTTACAAGAGAAGGAGTTTAATAACCTATTTCTAATGAATGAAGAAGTATTAAAAAATATCGGGGCAGTCAAAATAATAGCAAATAAAAATCCTGGATATCCTTGCAGGGTAAGTTTGAAGGATGCAGAGGTAGGAGAAGAGGTAATTTTACTGAATTACCAATATCATAGTGTTAATTCGCCTTATAAAGCAAGTGGTCCTATATTTATACGAAAGGGAGCAACTACTGCTAAGCTAGATGTAAATGAAATTCCGCATATGTTACATCATAGGTATCTATCTGTACACGGCTACAATGCTGACTCAATGATTGTAGAAGCAAGGATTACAGAAGGTGTAAATTTAAGAGAAAATATAGATGAAATTTTTGATAATAAAGAAGTAGAATATATTCATATTCTTAACGCTAAACCAGGATGCTATAACTGCCTTGTTAATAGAGTGTAAAAAAATTGAAAATGCAAAACTTCTATTATCCTATAAGGGGTACCACTAATCGCTATCAAGCTAATTCAACAAAATCTCCCCTAAAATGAAAAAATACGCTATTCTTTTTGTAGAATCATAGGAAAGGATGGCGTTTTTGTATGTCTATTTCTGTATCTGATGAATTACAACTATTTGCTCAAGAGATTCAAAGTTTTTTATCTCCAAATACCTTACGGGATCTTGCTAGAGATGTTGGTTTCGTGCAACGAACCAGTAAGATTTAGTCGCTTTATGTATATGGATGAGTCAAAATATCGCTACAACCTCTTTAGCTCAGTTATCTAGCTGTTTAGAATCATCCACAGAAGTACTCATCAGTCAGGAAGGACTGAATCAAAGGTTTAATAAATCAGCCGTTCAGTTTTTGCAACATATATTGACTAACCTTCTAAATAACAAATTAACTTCATCTATACCACTTTCTTCTCCATACACCTCTGTTTTCAAGCGTATTCGCATTTTAGATTCCACTGCATTTCAGCTTCCAGATATATTTTCAACCATTTATCCTGGGCTGGAGGATGTAGCCATACTGCTGGGATGAAAATTCAACTTGAATATGACCTATTAAGCGGACAATTCCTATATATCCATACAGGTCCAGGGAAACAACATAATCGAACCTATGGTTCTCTGTGTATTCCAACTGTAGCACCAAATGATTTATGTATCCGTGATTTAGGGTATTTTCATTTAAAAGATCTTCAACATATACAACATAAAAAGGCTTACTCTTATCTATTAATAACTGTACATCGTCTTGCTCCTCTACAGATTAAACGCTCGGCTTCTCTTAATGAAATTGGAACAAGTACAGCTTCATCAACATCGTCTTCTACATCAAAAACCGCAAATGCTTCCCCACCCACGATTAAAACACAAATGAATTCTACTTCTAAATCATCATGAGACCTAGGAATACAATTAGAAATAGTACAACGTTGAATACCCCCTACTAACAATGTTCTAGCTTCTTGCTCAGATATTCGAATAAAAACAAATTCCTCTATAGCTACATTTCCAACTTCCACTTCAATTTCTACTAGAAGAAAGAATCTGTTTCTAATTTTCACATTTCCTATGTATACGTACACTTTCCAACACGCCTTCTAATTCCTCTTGTTTCGCTGTTCTATCAATTTTTGGTAAGAAAGATAATTGTTTAGTCATATAAGACCGCTCCTTTTTATTTTTAGATTATTTTTGTCTTATTGCTCCACGTCTTCGTTCATAACAAGGTCTATGCATCCCCATTAAATCCTCAATTTCACGAGTACTTAATTTCTCTTTTGGTTTTTTCTTCTTTTCTTGCTTGGATTTCTTTTTCCATTCATGTAACTGATTTTTTAACCCCTCCATTACCCCATCTCCCTTTTCAAAATAAAAAGGACACCCATTCGTAAAACAGCCTTAATTGCTGCTTTAATGAATTGGTGTCCTCTAGTTTTCTAGCTGGACGATATTCGAATGTTGTTTTAAATATCCCAATAGTCACTATTAACATCATTAGTATATTTGCTGATTTCCTTCTCTTTCCCACACTTTTCACATTTGAAATAACTAACTATCCCCATCTTACCAGTTTTAAAATCTTCATTGTCATGACTATTAATAAGTTTATATCTATGTATACATTTAGGTTCTTTTAATTTACCCAACCAATTTCCTAACATAAATTAATCCCTTTCCTCTCGAAGATATTCTTTCTATTCCCATCTTCTTAAGAATACCTTAGAAAATATTTCTAATAAATGTAACTTGGTAGCTTATTTTTCTTTAAACAAAAGGATTATTTTGTTAAAAGATTCATTCCAATTTATAACCACTATCTTTTTCTTATATTTTCCATTAAAATTTAATAGAAATATTTTGATAACAAAGGAGCAACCTATGAAGCATAATATAAATTTTTTGCTGGTATTAAAGGATTCTCTAAAGCAGGTAATTGGATAGCAATGCTTAGAAGCATAGTAACAGTTCT
>NZ_QPEL01000107.1:0-38258 GCF_008368965.1 Bacillus sp. AY2-1
GCAGAAGCAGAAGAGCTAGAGGAAGTAGAAGTAATTGCGGAAACGGAAGAGTCAGAAGAAGTAGAAGTGATTGCAGAAATAAAAGCACCTGTAGTAGAGACATTTGTAGCACTTGAGGAAATTCAGCAAGAAGATGAAGCGATTGAACAAAAGAGTGAATTCATACATGTAGCTGAGGCTGATGAACAGACAAAGAACGACGTTCAAAGCTTTGCGAATGTTTTACTTGCAGAAACAGAAGAAAATAAACGAGTTGTAGAAGAAGCGCCAGTCGCAGAAGAACAACGAGTTGTAGAAGAAGCGCCGGTCGCAGAAGAACAACCAGTTGTAAAAAAAGAAGAACCAAAACGTGAGAAAAAGCGTCATGTACCATTTAATGTTGTTATGTTGAAACAAGATAGAACACGATTAATGGAAAGACATGCAGCTAGGGCAAATGCAATGCAGCATTCTGTTAATGTACGAGTAGAGAATAGACCAGTGCAACAAGTAGTAGCAGAACCACAAGTGGAAGAACAACCAATGCAACAAGTAGTAGCAGAACCACAAGTGGAAGAACAACCAATGCAGCAAGTAGTAGCAGAACCACAAGTGGACCAATGCAGCAGGTGGTAGCAGAACCACAAGTGGAAGAACAACCAATGCAGCAGGTGGTAGCAGAACCACAAGTGGAAGAACAACCAATGCACCAATGCAGCAGGTGGTAGTAGAATCACAAGTGGAAGAACAACCAATGCAGCAGGTGGTAGTAGAATCACAAGTGGAAGAACAACCAATGCAGCAGGTGGTAGTAGAATCACAAGTAGAAGAGCAATCAGTGCAGCAAGTAGTAGCAGAGCCACAAATGGAAGAACGCCCAGTGCAGCAAGTAGTGGAAGAGCAAGTACAAAAGCCAATTTCAAGTACGGAAGTACAAGAGAAAGCATATGTTGTAAATCAAAGAGAGAACGATATGCGAAATGTATTGCACACACCACCGACATACACTGTTCCGCCATTAGCGCTGTTGTCGATTCCGCAGCAATCAGCGCTAGATAATACAGAATGGTTAGATGAGCAAAAAGAATTATTAGATACAACGTTTAATAATTTTCATGTTGGAGCACATGTTATTAATGTATCGCAAGGGCCAGCAGTAACTCGTTTTGAAGTGCAACCAGACCCAGGCGTGAAAGTAAATAAAATTACCAATTTAAGTGATGATATTAAGTTAAGTTTAGCTGCGAAAGATATTCGTATTGAAGCGCCGATTCCAGGGAAGAGTGCGATTGGAATTGAGGTTCCAAATAAAGAAAGTAAGCCAGTATTTCTTCGTGAAATTTTAAGAAGTCCTGTATTCACAAAGAGTGAATCACCGCTTACTGTTGCGCTTGGACTTGATATTTCAGGTGATCCAATTGTAACAGATATTCGAAAAATGCCGCACGGACTTATTGCGGGTGCAACGGGTTCAGGTAAAAGTGTGTGTATTAACGCGATTTTAACGAGTATTTTATATAAAGCGAAACCGCATGAAGTGAAGTTAATGTTAATTGATCCGAAGATGGTTGAGCTTGCACCATACAATTCTGTTCCACATCTTGTAGCACCTGTTATTACGGATGTAAAAGCAGCGACAGCGGCTTTAAAGTGGGCAGTCGAAGAGATGGAACGCCGTTATGAATTGTTTGCGCACGCTGGTGCTCGTGATTTAACTCGTTACAATACGATTGTAAGTGAGCGAGAAATTCCAGGAGAAACATTACCTTATATCGTTATTGTCATTGACGAGTTAGCCGACTTAATGATGGTAGCACCTGGTGATGTTGAGGAAGCGATTTGTCGTATTGCGCAAAAAGCACGTGCTTGTGGTATTCATTTATTAGTAGCGACGCAGCGTCCATCTGTAGATGTTATTACAGGTTTAATTAAGTCAAACATTCCAACGCGTATTGCGTTTACTGTATCATCTCAAGTTGATTCGCGTACGATTATTGATATTGGAGGCGCGGAGAAATTACTTGGCCGTGGTGATATGTTATTTTTAGGGAACGGTACATCTAAGCCAGTTCGTGTACAAGGTGTATATGTATCGGATGATGAGATCGAAAAGACAGTTGATCATGTGAGAAAGCAAATGAAGCCGAATTACTTATTTAAGCAAGAGGATTTATTAGCGAAAACAGAACAGGCTGAGTCGGAAGACGAATTGTTCTTTGAAGCATGTCAATTTGTTGTAGAACAAGGGGGAGCGTCCACATCTTCTGTACAGCGAAAATTCCGCATCGGTTATAATCGCGCGGCACGTCTCATTGAGGAGATGCAATCGCAAGGAATTATTTCTGAAGCAAGAGGGACGAAGCCAAGAGATGTCCTTATTTCTGAGGATGAATTCGCTGCTATGCAGGAAACGAATGTATAGTCCACGGTTTTGCTGTATACTAATAGAAAATGTTGGATAGTAAAGTAGGGAGTAAAGCGACATGAAAGAAATTGAATTAAAATTAAAAGGTGAAATAAATCGACTAACAAATAAAACATTTAAATTTGACGAACGAGTTGGAGAAGGTTGGTTCTCCGCCGTTTACTTTTTAAAAACTAGAGAAATTATTGAAGAATTTCGCCCGAAAAGTGTTGTAACGATGCAATTTTTCCAAAAAGAAAATGCAGTTCTTTGCGGAACAGATGAAGTAATTGCATTGCTACAAACATTCGCTAAAAATCCTGAGGAACTTGAAATTAACTCTTTAAAAGATGGCGATAAAATTAGTCCATTTGAAACAGTGTTAACAATTCATGGTCCTTATGAGAATTTCGGATTTTTAGAAGGTGTTATTGATGGGATTTTAGCTCGTCGTACATCGGTTGCAACAAACGTATATAATGTTGTCCAAGCTGCGCGTAGTGTAGATAAAGAAAAACCAGTTATTTTCATGGGAGATCGTGACGATCATTATACACAACAAGCTGGTGACGGTTATGCAGCATACATCGGAGGTATGAGCGCACAAGCGACGCATGCAATGAATGAATGGTGGGGCAGAAGTGGTATGGGAACAATGCCTCACGCATTAATTCAAATGTTTAATGGTGATGTTGTAGAAGCGGCAAAAGCATATCATAAGAAATTTCCAGAAGATGAATTAGTTGTACTAATTGATTACAATAATGATGTTATTACAGATGCACTTCGTGTAGCGCGTGAATTTGGATCAACATTAAAAGGTGTGCGTGTAGATACGTCTCGCACAATGATTGATCAATACTTTATTCGCCACCCAGAAGTACTTGGAACATTTGATCCACGTGGTGTAAATCCATCTCTTGTATTTGCACTTCGCAAGGCGCTTGATGAAGAAGGATTCCAGCATGTAGACATCGTTGTAACTGGTGGATTTGATGAAAAGCGTATTCGTGAATTTGAAGCTCAAAAGGTACCTGTTGACATATATGGGGTAGGGAGTAGCTTGTTAAAAATGAATATTGGCTTTACTGGTGATAATGTAGAATTAAATGGGAAACCAGAAGCAAAAGCTGGTCGTAAATATCGTCCAAACCCACGTTTAGAGCGTGTTCAATTAGAAAAAAGAGAAGATATGTAAAAGAGAGGAAAACTGATAGGTGATTGACCCTATCAGTTTTTCTGTTATCATAGTATAGCGGCTTCTTTTTTGCTATAATGGACTTGTTATGGACATATAAAGAAGTACGTACGAGTTTATCCTGATAAGTGAAGGGAAAGAATAACCTCACTACATCAAAAATGTATGATGATTACCAAAATAAGAAAAGATTCATATACTGTCTTATAGATAGGCCGTTGTATTAGTTCGAAATGTTGGAGGTTCTTTAAGATGACAGTTTACCATTTTGTAGGAATTAAAGGAACAGGAATGAGTTCATTAGCGCAAATTCTTCATGATATGAAGCATACTGTTCAAGGGTCTGATTATGAAAAGCGTTTCTTTACACAAACAGCGTTAGAAAAGCGTAGTATCTCGATCCTTCCTTTTGATAAGAATAATGTAGAAGAAGGACAAGTGATTATTGCAGGAAATGCATTTCCTGATACGCATGAAGAAATCGTAGCAGCAAAAGAATTGAACATCCCAGTACATCGTTACCATCACTTCTTAGGTGACCTTATGAGCCAATACACAAGTGTTGCTGTAACTGGTGCACACGGAAAGACATCAACAACAGGTTTGTTAGCCCATGTAATGCAAGGTGCACATCCTACATCTTACCTTATTGGAGATGGAACAGGGCATGGGGTAGAAAATAGTAAGTATTTTGTATTTGAAGCTTGTGAGTATCGTCGTCATTTCTTGTCTTACAATCCAGACTATGCAATTATGACGAATATTGATTTTGATCATCCAGATTATTTTGCAGACATCAATGATGTATTCAGTGCATTCCAAGAGATGGCATTGCAAGTGAAAAAAGGCATTATTGCATGTGGAGATGATGAAGAACTTCAAAAAATTCAAGCGAAAGTACCTGTTATTTTCTATGGATTTGGAGAAGATAATGATTTCCAAGCACGTAACATCCAAAAGAGAACAGATGGCACGATATTCGATGTATTCGTTCGTAATACGTACTATGACACGTTCAAAATTACAGGATACGGCAATCACAGCGTATTAAATGCGTTAGCAGTAATCGCACTTTGCCATTATGAAAACGTTGATGTAGAAGCAGTAAAACATCAATTAACAACTTTTGAAGGCGTAAAACGTCGCTTTAATGAAAAGCCGATGGGAGAGCAAGTTATTATCGATGACTACGCACACCATCCGACAGAAATTAATGCAACGATTGAAGCAGCTCGTCAAAAACATCCAGAGCGTGAAGTTGTCGCTGTATTCCAGCCGCATACATTCTCACGTACAGAAAAGTTCTTAGATGAGTTCGCTGAAAGCTTAAGCAAAGCTGATCAAGTATACTTATGTGATATTTTCGGATCAGCACGCGAAAACAAAGGTGAATTAACAATTGAAGATCTGCAAAAGCGTATTGATGGTGCAGAACTAATTACAGATACAACAACGGATGTATTAAAGAAACATAAAAACGGCGTTCTAATTTTCATGGGCGCAGGTGACATCCAAAAATTCGAAGCAGCTTACGTAAAAGAAGTTCAAGTTGCAGAGAAATAATAGAAAAGACGCATAGCTGTGGCTGTGCGTCTTTTTTTGTTGTGTTCAACTTTTATCCCGCATTAACGTGCAATAAGACCCCCACTGATTAAAGTTTCACTTTATTTATGTATTGACCTAGAGCTAACTCTAGGTTGTAAGATGAAAATGTAAAAACAAGGGGGAGAGAACATGTATAAAATCGGCGAAGTAGCAGAATTAACAGGGATGAGCATTCACACTTTGCGCTACTATGAGAAATTAGGTTTATTACCACCACCAACGCGAAATAGCGGTATTCGTCAATATACAGAAGGCGATGTACGTTTATTAAAATTTTTATATTCATTAAAACAAACTGGGATGTCATTAGAAGAGATGGCTGAGTTTGCAAGTGATGGGTGCATTATAGAGGAAATTAGGCAGAAGAAAGAGGAAGTACCAGCGAAAGTAAAAAAGAGAATTTCCATTTTAACAACTCACTTGGAGCGATTAAAAGAACAGCAGGAACAATTGCAAAAAGTTGTTCAGCTAACGGAGGAGAAGTTAGAAATTTATTACGGTTTTCTAGAAGAAAAAGACTTGGAGGCCGGCAATGAAAAATAAAGTATATACGCAGTTATTAGGTTTTGCGATATTTACTGGTGGGACATTTAATGCTTCGAAATATGCGGTGCAGTATTTCGAAGCAATTCATATAGCAGCATGGCGTTTTGGGATTGCTGCATTTGTGATGTTATGTTTGTTAAAAATACGAAAAGATTTTGATTTGGAAGTATGGATGCAGAATAGGACCTATTATCTTTTGCTAGGTATTGTTGGTGTATTCGGCTTTAACTTCTTTTTCTTTTTAGGAATGAAATATACAGAAGCTGTTAATGGTGCACTTATTATGGCGACAAATCCTCTCGTTACGACGCTGTTAGCAAGTGTCATTTTACGAGAGAAAATTGTGAAGCGCCAAGCAATTGGAATGTTACTTGCACTAATTGGCGTTGTTTTTGTACTTACACAAGGTTCGTTTACAATACTACAACATTTATCATTTTCAAAAGGGGATTTTTATATTTTATTAGGGAATATTTGCTGGGTGTTATACGGCGTGCTAGGCAGAAGGTTTATTAAAACTGGTAATCCAATACAAACGACGACATATACGATGACTATTGGTGCACTTGCCTTTATTATCATATCTTCTACACAAAAAAGTATAGTACCAGTTTTAGAAATTCCTTGGTTGGCATGGGGAGCGATTCTCTTTATGGCAATTGGAATGAGTGTGCTTGGTTACTTATGGTGGAATAATGGAATTGCTCAAATTGGGGCAGCAAGGACATCTTTATTTTTTAATCTAGTGCCTGTTGTTACAATACTTATTTCTTTTATTGAAGGAGTCAATATAACATCTGCACAATCTGTAGGAATGATATTAGTTATTACGGGAGTATTGTATTCTTCTGGTTTTATACAAAGAAAATCAAAAGAAAGTGTTAATATTTAACTTTTTACATCTAAAAATGTTAGAATAATAAGAAAAATAAAAAGGGGACTAAAAAACATGTTCACACTCCGAGTAGATGACGAAATCGAACTACAATTACTAGAAAAACATCATAAAGAAGAATTATATCAATTAATAGACCAAAACCGTAATCATTTACGAAAATGGCTTCCTTGGGTAGATGGGACAAAATCTGCTGATGCTTATGATGAGATTTTTCCGATGTGGTTAAAGAAATTTGCAGAGGGAGACGGTTTTGAAAGTGGTATACGTTACAAAGGAAAGCTCGTTGGGATGGTAGGTATTCATCCAGTGAGCTGGGGGAAGAGAGCGGCGAGTCTTGGGTATTACCTTGCAGAAGATGCTGGAGGAAAAGGCGTTATGACACGTAGCGTAAAGGCTGTGCTTCACTATGCATTTGAGAATTTAAAATTAAATAAAATGGAAATTAGATGCGGTGTTGAAAATGTGAAAAGCCGCGCTATTCCAGAGCGTTTAGGGTTTAAATTAGATGGTATTTTAAGAGATGAAGAATGGTTATATGATCATTTTCATGATATCGCTGTATATAGTTTATTAGCTTCAGAATGGAAAGATATTCGATGAACGAGAAGATTCGTATTATTCCGTATGAAAGTGCGTTTCAAGAGGAAGTAGTAGATCTTATCGTTCATATTCAGCAAAAAGAGTATAATGTTCCCATTACGAAAGAAGAGCAACCTGATTTACTTGAAATAGAAACATTCTATCAAAAGGATCACGGAAACTTTTGGGTAGCACTTTATGATGGGAAAGTAGTTGGAACAGTAGCTTTATTAGATATTGAGAATCATCAAGTAGCGCTAAGAAAAATGTTCGTACAAAAAGAGTTTCGTGGAAAAGAATGTGGCGCGTCATATATGTTGCTTCAAACAGCAATTTCATGGGCTGAGGATAAAAAGTTGAAAGATATTTATTTAGGAACAACAGTAAAATTTTTAGCGGCACATCGCTTTTATGAAAAGAATGGTTTTCAAAGTGTGAGTATAGATGAGTTGCCGAAAAACTTTCCAGTGTTACAGGTAGATAAGAAATTTTATAGGTACATTGTGAAAAAGGTCATCTAGAAATGGCCTTTTTCTATGAACCAAAATGGAAATAGTGGTATAATTTGGATTAGGGGGTGTAGGTATGAACTTTCCAATTCAAAGAAGTAAGTCAGTAGTCATTTTCGTTTGTCTTACGTTAGCTTTTATGTGTATATATCCAATTGTCATGCTTTTCACTAATAAAGCGCATTGGATGTCAGCGTTGATTGGGATGGGTTTATGCTTCATTGTAAATGTACCACTCGTTTGGGAAGTATTTATTAAAAAACATAAAGTAGAAAATGGCGTATTAAAGTACGGTATTCTAAATGATGATGTTGTATTAAAAGATATAAGAGTTGTTCGTCAAGTTGGAAAGTATCTTGAAATTACGACGAATGCATATAAAGTACATATGGTTGCGATGCCGCAAGATATGAATGAATTTTTGGCGCTTATCGAGAAAGAAAATCCACATGTGAAAATAGAAATGGTAGGTAAGAAATGAAATATGTAAAACCTTTGTTTTGTTTGGAAATTTTGCTTGTGTTTGCTATCTGCACTAGAGTATATATGAAATGGGATCTGCCCTTATATGAACCAATATTAATAGGTACTATCGCAGTGGCGCTTTTATATTATTTTCATTTTCAGCAAACAAAAAGTAAGAACAGTAGATCAATATAGGGTGAGGATAATAAAAAACGCTCGGATATAATTCCGAGCGTTTTTTATTATTTTAAGTTCTCTGGGTTTAAAGCTTCTAATTCAGGTACAACGAAGCGTCCGTCTTTACGGATTAGTACGTCGTCGAAGTAAATTTCACCGCCGCCGTATTCAGGGCGTTGGATGCATACTAAATCCCAGTGGATGTTTGAGTTGTTACCATTCCATGCATCGTCGTAAGCTTGTCCAGGAGTGAAGTGGAAGCTGCCATCGATTTTTTCATCGAATAGGATGTCTCCCATTGGATGTAAGATGTATGGGTTTACGCCGATTGCGAATTCACCAACGTAGCGTGCGCCTTCGTCTGTATCGAAGATTTTATTAATGCGTTCTGAATCGTTTGCAGTTGCTTCAACGATTTGACCGTTCTCGAACTTAAGTTGTACATTTTCAAATGTATAACCGTTGTAAGGAGATGGTGTGTTGTAAGAAACTGTACCGTTAACAGAGTCACGAACTGGTGCAGAGTATACTTCACCATCTGGAATGTTTAAATGACCTGAGCATTTAATTGCTGGAATGTCTTTAATAGAGAATGTTAAGTCAGTTCCAGGACCAGTTAAACGAACTTTATCTGTTTTATTCATTAATGTAACAAGGCTATCCATCGCCTTATCCATTTTACCGTAGTCTAAGTTACAAACTTCGAAGTAGAAGTCTTCGAAAGCTTCTGTGCTCATTTTAGCAAGCTGTGCCATAGAAGCATTTGGGTAGCGAAGAACAACCCAACGTGTTTTTGGAACGCGAATATCTCTATGAACTTTTTTCCCAACTGTTTGGCCATGAACTTTCATGCGCTCACTTGGAACGTCAGCCTGTTCATTAATATTATCGCCAGAGCGAAGACCGATATAAGCGTCCATGTCTTTCATTACGCTTGCTTCATATGCAGCGATTTGTTCGAAATGTTCTTCAGTAGCACCCATTAATAAAGAGCGATCTACTTGATGATCTTTTAAAGAGACGAATGGGAAACCACCAGCTGCATATGCTTCTTTTACAAGTGCAGTTACAAGTTCTTTTTGTAAGCCAAAGTTTTCAATTAATACTTTTTCACCTTTTTGTAAGCGGATAGAGTAGTTAATTAAATTGTATGCTAACTTTTCAATACGTGGATCTTTCATATGTAAAGCCTCCCTACTAATTATGTATCCTCTCCTATTGTAACCTACTTAGTGGAATTTGTTGAATGATTTATGTTACAGTTAACGAATAAGTATGAAAATTCTAATGATGAGATAGGGATTAGAATGAAACGGAAAATGATTGTATAATAGGGGAAAGTATGAAAAAGATAAAGGAAGTGATGAAATGCAAGTTCTTTTATATGTAAGTGCGGCTATTATCGCGGTTGCTTTCGCAGTATTAGTAGTGTATGTATGCAGAACGTTGTTATCGGTTCAGAAGACGTTAGAAAACGTTGCAAGCACGTTAGAAGGTTTAGAAAAACAAATGCAAGGAATTAGCGTAGAGACAGAGCAATTATTACATAAAACGAATGCGTTAGCTGATGATATTCAACAGAAGTCACAGTCATTAAATAAAGTGGTAGCGGGTGTAGATGGGATTGGAACGACAATCCAATCCTTAAATACGAAGCTTCGTAATGTATCAGACTCTGTAACGGACGAAATTGAAAATAACGCTGATAAAGTAGCGCAAGTTGTACAGTGGAGCAGTGCGGCGATTGAAGTATACAATCATTACCGTGCGTCGAGACAAGAGAAGAAGGTTGAAAAAGAAGAGCGTAAATTAGAAAGAATTGAGAAAAACGCTGAAAAGAAAGAGAAGCGCTCTAGATTTCGTATGAGAGGTGAATCGTGATGAATATGACAAAGCTTGAAACAATTGAAGAGCTTGAAGTCTTAGTAGAAAAGAATGAGCCGTATGTTCTTTTTAAACATAGTACGACATGCCCGATTAGTCACGGTGCATACACAGAATTTCAAGCGTATTGCAGTGAAGAAAGAGAAGTGCCAGCGTATTACTTATACGTACAAGATGCAAGAGATGTGTCAAATCGTGTTGCAGAACAATACAGTATTAGACATGAATCCCCGCAAGTGTTATACATAAAAGATGGGATGGTAGTATGGAATACATCTCATTGGAATATTAAAAAAGATGCTTTAGAAGAGAATATAAAGTAAAAAGAAGCAAGCTAAAGGTGCTTGCTTCTTTTTTTTTGTTTTTGTTGAAATATATTTAGTGGTACACTATTAATAGTTCAAACTAAATAACTAGATTGTTGAAAGTAGGTTTTAAGTAATGAAGAAAATGGCATTATCCTTCGCAGTCGTAAGTTTATTACTGGGAGCTTGTAGTAACAATAGTAATACGATTAGTAAGAAGGATGAAGTTATACAAAAAGATACAAAAGAAAAAAGTATGATTCCGAGAACTGCTGTTTCTAAAGATTATTATAGAACTGTTATTCCTTTAAAAGAACAAAAGGTTATTAATACAGCTAATATAAAAACAAATTCTAAATTAGATTTAGCAGAGTATGAAAATGGTTTAATAAATATTGCAACGCAGCAATTTGATACAGAGAGTCACGTACTGCAATTAAATCAGTATATTCCAGAGAAACTAGTTGATGAACTAGTTGCGAAAGTAGAAGCGCCAGTTTTGACGAATATTATAGAACAAGACTATTTTGGAAAACAGAATTCAAATGAATTAAGTTTATCTGGTGTTATGATTGGCTTAGCTATGTCTTCAAGTGTATCGAATGAAGAAGCTATGTCTAAAGGGTCTGAAGTTGCTAAACAACTTATTGAAGCTATTAACAAAAATGATAAATATAACAAATCTCCAATTACGTTTGCTATCTTTAAGCAAGAAAGTACAAGTTCTTTAAAAAATGGTACGTATATTGCTAGTGCTACTGTTCAAAAGAATGATATGAACCTTGGAAATTGGAGTACAATTGATGAAAAGTCGTATTCATATCCTTCTGATGAATTTACACAAGCACATGGAGAAGATAATACAAAAATAAATAACTTTGCTAAGGAAATAAAAGGTTTTTCTAATGGAGATTTTATTCCAGTCAATGCAAAAGTTTCTTATAAGAAAGATCAAATGGATACATTAAATATGAATATTGTTATTAAATATAACGGTAAAACAGAATTAATGGCTCTTACCCAATTGGCTGCTCAAGGTATGTTAGACAAATTGCCTAAAGATGCGAAAGTACAATTACAGATCAAGTCCGAGAGTAAAATTGAGGCCGTTATTATAAAAGAGAAAAACAGTGATAAACCGTTTGTTTCCTTCTTGTAAAAAAGACAGTATGTAAACTGTCTTTTTTTATTTTAAATGAAAATATAAAAGGTTTTTTGATGGTAATTCATTGCTGTATATCGTGTGACAATCGTATATGTATCAACTATAATAAGTTATCTTAAAAAAAGTAATATATAGGGATTTGAAAGAGATGGCTTTCTTATGGCATCACAACAATTAGGTCGTTTACGTTCTGAAATTGATCAACTTAATTTACAAATATTAGAGTTACTAAACGAAAGAGGTCGTCTCGTACAAGAAGTTGGTAATTTAAAAGAAGTATAAGGTGTGAAACGTTTTGATCCTGTACGTGAAAGAAATATACTGGATTTAATTGCAGAGAATAATAATGGTCCATTTGAAACTTCGACTTTATAACATATTTTCAAACAAATTTTTCAAGTTGGTTTAAAGTTACAAGAAGAGGATCATCGTAAAGCACTACTTGTTTCTTGTAAGAAAAAAACAGAAGATACGATTGTTGAAATTAATGGTGAAAAAATTGGTAACGGAAATTAGCATTTTATTATGGGACCGTGTGCAGTGGAAAGTTATGAACAAGTACGTCAAGTTGTTGAAGCAATGAAAGAGCAACGCGTAATACGCTTGATATTTCCGCTGTACCGATTTTAAAGAAAGAGACACATTTACCTGTCGTTTTTGATGTAACGCATTCTACAGAGAGACGTGACCTTCTCTTACTAACTGCAAAAGCAGCGATGGCAATTGGTGCAAACGCAATTATGGCTGAAGTACATCCAAATCCAGCTGTAGCTTTATCAGATGCGGCGCAGCAAATGAATATCCCGCAGTTCAATGATTTTATGAATGAATTAAAATCATTTGGAAGTAAATTATAAAAACTTTTAATGAGCTGTTCCAAAAAGGCATTTTGGGACAGCTGTATAGCGACTGTCATTGTCGATTTTTGTTGGGAAGTTGGTATATTAAAAAAATCGCTGATATAATTAGAGTTGTGGTCGATATATTTGGGAAATCGCCGATATATTTCGAGTTACGGTTCATATATTCGAAAAATCGCCGATATAAATTTCATTTACTATCGTACTGCTTAAAATAAGATTTCTACTTAGGAAATATCTATTTTTTTACAAAAAATGCCCTTTTTTCATAAAAAATACGAAAATACGAGAAAAGAAGCGAATTTTTTCGAAACTTTTGCGGGAAAATATTGTATGAGCCTGCGTTTATATCGTATCATTAGTAAAAGGAAGAACTCGGGACGATTGGTGGCATCTGCAAATAGAGTTGATGTCTTTTTTTCATTCAAGTAACCGATACATAAAAATAGATAACAAAAATAGAAGGAGTGTGCGATGAGATGAACGTAACAATCTATGATGTAGCGCGCGAAGCGAACGTTTCAATGGCTACCGTATCACGCGTTGTGAACGGTAACCCAAATGTAAAGCCTACAACAAGAAAGAAAGTATTAGAAGCAATTGATCGTTTAGGATACCGTCCAAATGCGGTAGCACGTGGACTAGCAAGTAAGAAGACAACTACGGTAGGTGTTATTATTCCTGATATCTCAAATACGTTTTATGCAGAACTTGCACGTGGAATTGAAGATATCGCAACAATGTACAAATATAACATCATTTTAAGTAACTCTGATCAAAACAAAGAGAAAGAGTTCCATCTATTAAATACGATGCTTGGAAAACAAGTGGACGGAATTGTTTTCATGGGTGAAGATATTACAGACATTCACATTGAAGAATTTAAAAAATCTCCAGTACCAATTGTATTAGCAGCGTCATTTGATGAGCAAAATGAAACGCCATCAGTAAATATTGATTATACACAAGCAGCTTACGATGCAATGAAGCACTTTATCGAGCAAGGACATAAGCGTATCGGTTTCGTCTCTGGTCCATTCATTGATAAAGCGGGAAGCGCGAAGAAGTTACAAGGTTATAAAAAAGCTTTAGAAGAAGAAGGTATTTCATATGATGAAAATCTTGTAATCGATGGAGATTACACATATGACTCAGGTATCGAAGCATTCGAAAAGCTTTGGAGCAATGATGAAAAGCCAACAGCAATCTTCGTGTCTTCTGATGAAATGGCACTAGGTGTAATCCATGCAGCACAAGATGCTGGATTAAACGTACCAACTGACGTAGAAGTACTTGGTTTCGATAATACACGCCTTGCATTAATGGTTCGTCCGCAGCTTTCAACAGTTGTACAACCGATGTATGATATCGGTGCAGTAGCAATGCGTCTATTAACAAAGTATATGAACAAAGAAAAAGTGGAAGATCACACTGTTATCTTACCTCACCGTATCCAATTTAGAGATTCAACGAAATAAGTATAAAAAAGCTCACAGCGATTGCTGTGAGCTTTTATTCATATTCAGGATAATATTTTTCAATTACTGTATCTACAGTTTCATTTTTCTTAACGTGTAAAAATTTTGCGTACAATTCTTTTCCAGTTTCAAATGGCGTATCGTCTAATTCAAATACATGTAACACTTTTCGGAACGTCCATGTGATTTGCTCATCATACATATTATCGTATGTGTGCTCCGATTGTATAGCTATCTTTTCACCTAGTTCATGAGCTTCTTCTAAACTGTTTGCTTTAACAAGAATAATACTTTCTTCAAAAAGTGTATCGTGATTCTCTTCATAATGCTCATCCATTTTCATAGGATGAGGCTCACCAGAAGGAACAGACTCAAACAATAATTTTACAGCGTACATATTATGCTGCATGTTTCACCTTATAAATAATACTTGCGACAAGCGAAGCAGGTATTGTAAATACGTTACTTTGATAATGGTAATGCACTTGGGATTCTTCATAAGACATGTTGTCATATAGTTCGTTTTGTGAGACACTCATTTTTTTCTGTTTTTCTTTGAGTATTTTAATGTAGTTGTACTGTATTGGGACGAGAATGATGAAATAAGCTAATACGATTAGTGAAATCCAAATCATTATGAACACTCCCTTACAAAGAATATTTGTATATGGTAATTATATCAATTTATATGAGGGGTATCCATATTTTTCTAGTGGTCAATTTCTTTTCCAAAATGCAAAAAGTTCTTCAGCGCTTCGTAAATTATGTTCAAGGCATGTTTGTGCAGTGCGTTTAAAATTTTTTATTAAATGCTCTAGCCTAGAAGAATCATAGTGCTTTGCTTTTCCATCTACAATCGTTTTATCTTTTTTTTAAGTTAAGTGATATTTTTAGCAAAGTTACATTTGTTTCTATTTGTACAACTTCCATGTAAAAAAAAATTTTGTCTAAGTCGATTGTAATATAATCAAATCGCTCTACTTGTTTAAAATATCCTACAATATCATCTTCCAATTGAAATCCTCCCTAGTATATAGCTTACCTGGAAGAGTTCTCTATAGATTGTATGATTCCTTGTTATATGTCACATAAGTGTAAAAATAACTATTATAGGGCAATGTCATGTATAATAGAAAGAAAAGGCTTGTGAGGGGGGAAAAGAGATGATCGTTCTTTGGATAATTACGCTTTGTATGACTGCTATTTTTGCATATATGACGTTAAAACAAAATGGTTTAAAGCGATTTGTTCCAGGAAGTATTCTTGCAGGAATTGCCCTTATCACGTATGTAATTTCTATTTTTATTGAAAGTGTATCAGTAGATATGAGCAAAAGTTTAATGTTTATTGGTATTACACTATTTGCAGGTAGCATTATGGTACTTATGGTTGCTGGTATTATTTTATTTATTCATATGAATTCGGAAACGTTATAGCATATAGAAAAGGCATGTCCCGAGGGACATGCCTTTTTATCCGTTCAATTATGCTCTATCTTTAGAAGAATTTTGTTGTTTTAATAAGTCGCGAATTTCGCCAAGAAGAACTTCTTCTTTTGTTGGTTCTGGAATTTCTTCCTCTTTTTCGTCTTCTTTTTTAGATGTTAGTTTGTTGAAAACTTTAATAAACATAAAGATAGAAGCTGCGATAATTAAGAAATCAAAAATTGTTTGGATGAAGTTACCATACATAACAGCTGATTTACCGTATCCAAAGTGCAAATCTGTAAAGTTAACGCCACCTAATACCATACCAAGTAATGGTGTAATAATGTCTTTTACTAAAGAACTAACGATTTTACCGAATGCAGCACCGATTACAACCCCGACAGCTAAATCAACGACATTCCCTTTGAAAGCGAACTTTTTAAACTCGTTCCACATGTGTCAATCCCATCCTTTCCACGATTCATTATGAAATTTATAATTCCTATCAACATATTTTATAGAAATTTACGAGAGAAATAAAGGGGAAATGGGAATGAAAGTAAATTCTGAAAAATGTATCCGTTTTAATTTTTGTTTACATCATCTAGTAAAGATTGTAGCATTTGCTGCGTTTTTAATCCTTCTAATCCATCTACAACAGGCTTTGTATCTCCGTGTACACATTCAATAAAATGATGAACAGCATCTTCAAAACCACGTTGTTTTAACGTCGTATCCCATGATGGAGAACCGCTTTGTGAAACTGAGTTTTCCTGTTCAATTTCAAATGTATTCATATTTTTTACGCGAATGATTTTCCCTGGCGTTACAAGTTCAATTTGTTCTAAATTTGTACCGGCATGGCGATGCATTGCAGTAGAAAGTAACAGTCCACTTGGAGTTGTATATGTATGATGTCCGTAAAGAAGTTCATTCTTTTCATTGATTTGCATCATATTGTGAACGACGTTAAGGTCATCATTAGCGAACCAGCGAGCAGTATCTACAATGTGTAAATAATCATCTAACATAGTGAAGTCGTACGTATATGGCCCGACTTTATTTGTGCGATGCTTTTCAATTCGAATCCATGAAATATCATGAGCCTGTTCTTTGGCAGCAACATACATAGGAACGAATCTGCGATTAAATCCGACCATTAATTTTCGGTTATACTTCTCGCTCAACTCGACTAGTTGCTCAGCTTGTTCCACAGTAGCTGCTAACGGCTTATCAACATAAACGTCGATTCCTTTTTTCAAAAGCTCAGAAACGATTTCATAATGCGATGCAGTTGAACTATGAACGAAGATTGCATCACATTCCGAAGCTAACGTTTCAATAGAATGAAAGTCTTGAATTCGGTATTGCTGGCAAACTTGTTTTCTTTTCTCTCCGTTAGGTGTAAACGCCCCGACAAAGTTCCAATCTGTTTCTTTTGTAAGTGTTGGAAGATAGGCCTTTTGCGCAATGCTACCAAGTCCAATCATCCCAATTTTAGGTTTATTCATATGTATTCCCACCCTATTAATATTGATGTAACGGCTTAAATGTAGCATAGGATGGGGGAGGAAGGCAAAGATAAGCTTTTTACTTATTCCCTTCTAACAAAATCTTCTCTATCTCTGCAAAATTATGAGCGCGAGCATGCTCTAACGGGGCAACACCATCATTATCTGGAATATTTACATCTGCACCGTGCTCAATAAGAAGGCGAATGACTTGTTGCTGTGTTTCGTTTCCGTTACTTAGTACGATGGCTTCCATTAAAGCTGTCCATCCTAGGTTATTTACATGATTTACATCAATATTTGTTCGAGTGAGGAGTTCTTTTATAACGTCAATATAGCCATGTTCTGAGGCTGGGATAAGAGCTGTTCCGCCGTAACGATTTGTAATCGTAGGATCTGCACCAGCATTAATTGTTAGCTTTAAAATGTCTAAGTAACCTTCCGCACCGGCGTATAGAAAGGGATTGTTTTTCATGTCATCTTGGATATTTACGTCAGCACCAGCTTCGATAAGTGCTTTTGCGGTTTTTACATCATTTTTGTATGTAGCAATCATAAGAGGGGTACGTCCTTGATTATCCGTCGCATTTATATTTGCACCTTGTTTTAGTAAAGATATAACAGTATTCGTTTCATTTTTTTCAGTAGCTGCTAGTAGTGCAGTCTCCATGTTTGTCATCTCCTTTTTGACTTCTTGTTCTTGCGAGCATCCTTGTAAAAAAATTACGCAACATATCATACTGAATGTTTTTTTGAACATGGAATTTCAACCTCCTAATTTCAACTGTAAAATAGGAACATTAAATTTTTATAAACTGACGCTAAAATTACTATAAAATCGCTTGAGTATTTGAACATATATTTTTATGCTTATGAATATGAAGGATGGGTAAAGTGAGGATGTAACATATGTCTATTAAAACAAGGTTTTTATTTTCTTATATTGCTGTAATTCTCGTTTCTATTACGCTCATATTAGTCGCGGGATTTTTAATTGTTTTTTCAATAACAGGTGATTTGGAAGCAGTGAAAAATTTCTATAAAAGTTCTTACATTCAAAAGCCGCTTACACCAGAAGAAGAAAATGCCTATCTTGAATTAAAATTAGCGGCAAAGCAACATCAATCTCAATTATTAGATAAATCGTTCGTTTCATCAATTGAAAAAGAAGGTGTGAAAATAATTGTAAGAAAGGGAGAAAACATTTCTTATGCTAATAAGGGATTTGAAAGTTCGACTTTAACAGAAGCCCTTCCGAAATTTGAAGCGGCAAATATTAATAGTCGTGGTACAACGGAACTAGGCGAGACATTTTATCGATATGTAAAGTTTGATTTTTATTTTCCAGAGAAAGAAGAAGGGAGTATATTTGTACTAAAAAAGCAAAGTTCATTTGTAGATCTTACACAAAAATTATTTCCAATCTTATTCGTATCGCTTTTACTATTAGCCATTTTACTCATTGGTTTATTAAGTTATCTTGTTTCAAGAAGTGTAATAAAACCAATTTTTGTATTGAAAGGTGCAACGGAGAAAATTAAAGAAGGAAATTTAGATTTTCAAATGCCAGTTACATCGCACGATGAAATAGGTCAATTAAATCAAGGATTTGAGGAAATGAGGAAGAAGTTAAAGGAATCGATTGAAGTACAAACGCAGTATGAAGAAAATCGAAAAGAACTTATTTCAAACATATCGCATGATTTAAAAACACCGATTACATCTATTATCGGATATGTAGAAGGAATAAAGGACGGGGTAGCAAATACGCCAGAAAAAATGGATAAGTATTTAACGACAATTCATACGAAGGCAAAACATATGGACACACTCATTGATGAACTCTTTTTGTTTTCGAAGCTCGATTTAAATCGAGTTCCATTCCAATTTGAGACAGTTGAATTAAATACGTTTATGCAAGAATTAATAGAAGAGATGCAGATGGATTTAAGTGAAGAAGGTATAGAAATTAACTTACAATTACATTCATCGCCATTATATGTAACGGCTGATTGCGAAAAGATAAATAGAGTTATATCAAATTTAATTCATAATAGTGTGAAGTACATGGATAAAGAAGAGAAGAAAATTACCGTAACAGTATCGAGTGATAACAATAAAGTTATTGTGAAGGTGATAGACAATGGATCAGGTATAGAATCTGATACGCTACCGTATATCTTTGAACGTTTTTATCGTGCAGAACAATCGCGAAATTCTAGCACAGGTGGAAGTGGACTTGGTTTAGCAATAGCGAAGCAAATTGTTGAAGAACATGGCGGGGAAATTTGGGCGGAAAGCGAGCTTGGTAAAGGCACAAGCATTTTCTTCTCATTGGAAAAAGTAGAGGAATGTGGTGAGTAAATTGAAAAGAATTTTACTAATAGAAGATGAAGTAAGTATTGCAGAATTACAGCGAGATTATTTAGAAATTAATGATTTCCAAGTTGATGTAGAGCATTCAGGAGAAACAGGTTTACAAATAGCCCTGCAAGAAGACTATGATTTAATTATTTTAGATATTATGCTTCCGAAAATGAACGGATTCGAAATTTGTAAACAAATACGTGCTGTAAAAGATATTCCGATTCTACTTGTTTCAGCAAAAAAAGAAGATATAGATAAAATTCGCGGGCTCGGATTAGGAGCGGATGATTATATAACGAAACCGTTTAGCCCAAGCGAATTAGTCGCAAGAGTAAAAGCGCATATTGCTCGTTATGAAAGATTATCAGGAAATGTAAGTAAGCAACGTGATACGCTATACATTCACGGAATTTCTATCGATCAACGAGCGAGGAAAGTTTTTATAAACAATGAAGAAGTGGCATTTACAACGAAGGAATTTGATTTATTAACATTCTTTGTCACACATCCAAACCAAGTATTAAATAAAGAACAGTTATTTGAACGCATTTGGGGATTAGATTCCGCTGGTGATTTAGCCACTGTTGTCGTCCACATTAGAAAGCTACGTGAAAAAATTGAAAGAGATCCTGCCCACCCGCAATATATTGAAACAGTATGGGGAGCTGGTTATCGTTTTAATGTGTAGGGAACCTGTCAAAGTTTTGGCAGGTTTTTTTGTATGTGATCAAAAGGGGATAATAGGTAATTTATGTTAAAATATAAAGAGAGATAAAACATAGGAGAGTGTGAGAGGGCGTGCTACATTTTGGGGGATACATTAAAAGATAATAAATCAAACAAGGTTTTAAAGATTGGAACTAATATTGTACTTATCTTATTAATTATTGGTGCAATACAAATGTTTTATGATGAAGATTCTACGAATGATCATTTGGGTTGGTTATTTATGATGGTCTTTTTTGCAATTAAAATAATTTCTAGTTTTATGATAAGTTTAAAAGAAGGAGATAAAAAGTCAGTATTTATTGATTTAGGTTTAATGATTTTTTCTGTTCTTCTTTTGGTTGTTACTAGTGTGAAATATTTCTTTTGAAAAACCTCATAGTCTTATAGAGGCTGTGAGGTTTTTGTTGGAAAATTAACTTGCGACCTTAATATGCTATTTTAGAGTTCCTTGTTGCAATGATTTATAAAATATTTGAGTAGTAGAAGTAAACTGAGCAGCTTCTTCTAAAAAAGGATAATGGTTGCTCTCCTCAAATGTCACAAAAGTAGAATCGCATATACCCTCATGTATCTCGATGGAATATTGAATAGGACACTGCACATCGTGTCTTCCACACATAATTAGTGTTTTTGTTTTTATAGAAGGTAAATACTCCCTTAAATCAAATGAAGGATATTCATTGGCGAAAGCATTCATCCGGCTAACGGACATTGTTTTTTTGATTGGTTTACAAAAATAAGAGTTGTAGTTTTCTGGTTTATACAATGATAATTTTGTTCTCTTAGTAGATAGTTCTTTCCGTTCTTCACTTGTAAGGTGAGGGCTTTTTAAGTTTTCGATGAGCTCTTGCATATAATGAAACTGTGAATGTTCTGGATGATAAATACAAAATGGTGTTTCGGTATAGTTACTTGCTGCAGCGCCTGCTACGACTAATGATTGTAAGGAATTTGGATATGTAATCGCATATAAAAGTCCAAGCATACCACCTGTTGAATGACCAGTGAAATGCCATGTTGGGAGTTGTAAAGCTTCCCGTATTGCTTCTAAATCGTGAACCGTTTCAATCATACTTAATTCGTTTTCTGACTGGGTGGTTACAGAGCTACCAGCATCTCGTAAATTAATGAGAAATACACGATGCGTAGCAGTGAAAACATCTGCAAAGTAATCACCAGTTTCATTAAATTGTGAATAGTGATGTGTAATACAAAGCGGTTCGCCATTTCCTTTTGTAAAGAGTTCAAATGTGCCGCGTTTTGTGGGGATCATTTGTTGTGTCCACATAATATCACGTCCTTTTTTCATAAAAGTTGGACCGGTTAATTATTAAATAAAATATATCGGCGCAACTCGAAACATATCGACTTACCGACAGTAGTCGACAATAAATAAAAGGAGGCTATTCAAAAACGAGCCTCCTTTTCGTTTAGTACAAAGATTTTGTCATATTATTCCGAATGATTTCAAGGGATTTCGCTACAGTTAATGCATTCTTTTCTTCAATTTCTGGTTTACGGGGGATAGGTTTATACATGTTGTCTGGATCTTCCCATGTGAGGGGAAGTTCTGTTTCGGCTTGTCCTTTCCAAGCGTCAATCCATTCTGGAGGGAGATAACCCGAGATGTTTTGGATGTTGTTCATTTCGAGCCAAATAAGTGCCCAAGCTCTTGGTACGACGCGCCAATGGTCATAGCCACCGCCGCCGACAGCGATCCAGCGACCGTCGCAATATTCATTAGCAATTTCACGAGCGAGCTTCGGTATTTCGCGGTAAATATTCATGGTTGCACAAAGGTGTGTAAGTGGGTCGTAGTAATGTGCGTCGGCACCATTTTGCGTTAAAATAATATCCGGTTTAAAGTACGCTGCAACTTCTTTTACAACTGTTCGATATGATTTTAGAAAGGATTCATCTTCTGTAAAAGCATCCAGTGGAACGTTAAAAGAATAACTATAACCATTACCTTGTCCACGTTCGTTTACAGCGCCAGTTCCAGGGAATAAATAGCGACCAGTTTCATGTAATGAAATGGTGCATACGTTAGAATCATCATAAAACGACCACTGCACGCCATCACCGTGATGAGCGTCTGTATCAATATATAAGACGCGTAAACCGTATTTCTTCTGAATATACTTCATTGCGATGGAGCTATCGTTATAAATACAAAAACCAGATGCCTTGCCACGGAAGCCGTGATGTAAGCCTCCACCTAAGTTAAGTGCGTGTTTTACTTTTCCGGAAAGAACAGCATCGACAGCTGTTAACGTACCGCCAACGAGCAATGCGCTTGCTTCGTGCATATTTGGGAACATCGGTGTATCTTCTGTTCCTAGTCCATATGTCATCGCAATTGATTTTTCTAACTTTCCTTCTCCAGCACGTTTTACCGCATTTATGTACTCCTCTGTATGAACGTAGGCAATCTCTTCATCTGTAGCCATCCGTGGTGAGATGATTTGAGAGGGAGAGATGAAACCACCCTTTTGTAATAAATCATACGTAAGTGTGACGCGCAGTTGGTTAAAAGGATGATCAGGGCTAAATGAATAGCCCCGAAAGTCATCCGAATAAATAAACGCGCTACTCATGCTTGCATCCCCATGATGTTCGGCCATAATACGCGATAGCCTTCTGCTTCAAGTGCATCAATCACTTTTAGAGGATTCATCGTTTGAATGCGGAAAACAAGTACTTTATCATTCTCATCTTTTGCTGGGTAGACGAGAACGCTCACGATATTTATTTGTAAATCACTAAAAATAGCAACGACTTTTCCAAGAATACCAGGTTCATTTTTTACTTGAATTTCAATTTGTGAACTCGGTTGATGTGCTCCTGTTAATTTTACTAACGTGTGCAGTACTGTAGATTCTGAGATTATTCCAACTAACTTCCCAGCTTTTGTAACAGGAAGACAGCCAATTTTATTTTCAAAAAATAAAGTAGCAATTTCCTCAACGAAATCGAGAGGGTGGCAAGTCATTACAGGATGTTTCATAATAAGTTCAAGCGGTTGCTGTAGCATATCGAGTGAAACTTGTTCATCTAGAATAGACGGACTTGCATCTCTTACATCCCGATCAGAAATAATGCCTACGACGTGATTATTTTGATCGACAATTGGAATGTGCCGAATTCCTTTCGTGCGAATCGTTCGGATTGCTGTTTCGATTGTATCGTTTGGATGTAGTGTAACTACATTTTGATTCATAATTTCTTCTACAATCATTCCAGTTGCCCCCTTTATTAATACATAAAACGATTGTGAAAACGTAGACGATCAAAAGCTTGAATAGAATCCGTATCAACGCGTTTACCGATGCGGACCATTAAACAGTTGGCGGGATGTGAACAAATTTCAGGATCGTCTGTAGCCATCCATTGTAACCCGCCGGCATTCATCATCTTTTCCATTACTTTTCGGTATTCCCAAACATTTAATCCTGTTTGTTTCAAATCCCAGTGCCAATAATATTCAGTCGTCAATATAATGTAATCTTCCATATAATCGTCCATCATAGAAACCTCTAGTAAGTTCTTTCCGACAGAACTCCCGCGGAAGGCTGGAACTACTTCAATTGCCCCAAGCTCAATTAAGTTTTCTATTTTTCCTTCTGACCATCGTTCAAGTGGATCAGGATATAAATATGTAACATATCCAACAATCATCTGGTCATGTCTAGCAATAATGAGTCGAGCTTCTGGTAATTTAGAAATTTCGACAATTGCTTTATATTGCTGTTCAGCAGGACGAAATGCAACTAAATCTGGATGAAATTCATACATTTCAAGATTATGTGTAGAGACAGGACCTTCAATAATTAAAGTGCCTTTCGCTGTTTTTAAGTTTCTAGCATTGTATATTTTTTTATGAATCAATGTATTGCTCACCACCTTGAGGGTTTGTGAATCTATTAATATCGTACTTTATAATATATGCGATGTGAATCGAATTTTGTCATTAAAAATTTGTCTAAAAACCAACAAATATACTGAAAATTTTAAATAATATCATTATAATAGATAATAGAATACATAGGAGGGGGATGTAAAGTATGAAAGTAGAAACGCTTCCTGTCATTAAAGGAGAAAATAATTTGCCGAATTATGATGAGGCATACGCGAATTTTAACTGGGAAGAGGTTAATAAAAACTTTACTTGGAATGAAACAGGCCGAGTAAATATGGCGTATGAGGCAATTGATAAGCATGCGAAATCCGATCGAAAGAATAAAGTAGCTCTTTATTATCAAGATGGATCGCGAAAAGAGAAATATACATTTAAGGAAATGAAGGATTTTTCTAATAAAGCAGGAAATGTCCTGAAAAATTATGGCGATGTAGAAAAAGGCGATCGCGTTTTTATTTTTATGCCACGTTCTCCAGAATTATATTTCGCACTTTTAGGTGCAGTGAAATTAGGAGCAATTGTTGGACCGTTATTTGAAGCATTTATGGAAGGTGCGGTTCGCGATCGTTTAGAAGATAGTGAAGCGAAGGTGTTAATTACAACGCCTGAGTTATTAGAGCGTGTACCATTAAATGATTTACCTGCTTTAAAAACAGTTTTTCTTGTTGGAGATAATGTAGAAGAAGGCGGTAAAACGGTAGCGTTCAATCCTTTATTTGAACAAGCTTCAAAAGAATTACATATTGAATGGTTAGGCCGTGAAGATGGTTTAATTCTTCACTATACGTCTGGTTCTACTGGTAAGCCAAAAGGTGTGCTTCATGCGCAAAATGCAATGGTTCAGCACTATCAAACGGCGAAATGGGTATTAGATTTAAAAGAAGACGATGTATATTGGTGCACAGCTGATCCAGGCTGGGTAACGGGAACTGCTTACGGTATTTTCGCACCGTGGTTAGTTGGAGCGTCAAATGTTATTTTAGGTGGGCGATTTAGTCCGGAAGCTTGGTATGAAGCACTGCAAGATTACGGTGTAACAGTTTGGTATAGTGCACCGACAGCGTTCCGTATGTTAATGGGAGCTGGACAAGACGCAATTAAAAAATATGACTTATCACAAGTTCGCCACGTATTAAGCGTTGGTGAGCCGTTAAATCCAGAAGTAATTCGCTGGGGTATGAATGCATTTGGACTTCGTATTCATGATACGTGGTGGATGACAGAAACAGGTGGACAAGTTATTTGTAACTACCCTTGTATGGAAATCCGTCCAGGTTCAATGGGTAAACCCATTCCAGGTGTAAAAGCAGCGATTGTTGATAATGAAGGAAATGAAGTTCCTCCATACACAATGGGTAACTTAGCAATTGCGAAAGGTTGGCCATCTATGATGCGTGCAATCTGGAATAACCAGCAAAAGTATGAATCTTATTTCATGCCGGGAGATTGGTACGTATCAGGTGACTCTGCCTATATGGATGAAGATGGATACTTCTGGTTCCAAGGACGTATTGACGATGTAATTATGACGTCAGGTGAGCGCGTTGGTCCGTTTGAAGTAGAAAGTAAATTAATCGAGCATGCTGCTGTTGCAGAAGCAGGTGTAATTGGTATTCCTGATCCAGTGCGTGGCGAAATTATTAAAGCATTTATCGCACTTCGAGCAGGATACGAACCATCTGATGAATTAAAAGAAGAAATTCGTCAATTTGTAAAGAAAGGCCTAGCAGCTCATGCAGCGCCACGACAAATTGAATTTAGAGATAAATTACCGAAAACGAGAAGTGGTAAAATTATGCGCCGCGTATTAAAAGCGTGGGAGCTGAATTTACCAACAGGTGACTTATCAACGATGGAAGATTAAGAGAGGAAGGTCTGAACGAAAAAATGTTCAGGCCTTTTTTTATGTTATTATTAACTTATATATATAAGTTAACGGGGGTAGTATGATGAAAACAGAAAAAGAAAAGATGATACTAGGAGAAATGTATATACCGGCTGATCCAGTTTTAGTACAAGAAAGAGAGCAAGCACGTATATTAACGAGAAAATTAAATGATACGCCAGAAGAGCAATTGAAAGAGCGTAGCGAAATCATAAAAGAATTATTCGGAACGACAGGAGATAATATTCATCTTGAATCTTCTTTTAGATGTGATTACGGCTATAACATTCATGTCGGTGAAAATTTTTACGCGAACTTTGACTGCACGATTTTAGACGTATGCCCGGTAACAATCGGAGTGAACTGTATGTTAGCTCCAGGTGTTCACATTTATACAGCAACGCACCCGCTTGATCCGGTAGAGCGTATAAGCGGATCAGAATACGGAAAACCAGTTACAATTGGCGATAACGTATGGATTGGCGGAAGAGCAATTATTAATCCAGGTGTAACAATTGGAGACAATGCGGTGATCGCATCTGGTGCTGTCGTAACGAAAGATGTGCCTAATAATGTAGTAGTTGGCGGGAATCCTGCAAAGATTATAAAAAAACTAAAATAATATTTGAACGAAGTGCCTTCCTCGTCTGTATACATTTATGAAAGAATAGATGAGGGAGGCTTTTATATGTCTAATAAATTACTTCTTACTTTTGCTTTAATTGGGATTATAGTTGTATTTTCTTGTGGTCTTTTCTTACCGATACCAATTGGATATAGAGTATCAATGCTTACAGCTGGAGTTATAATGGGTGTTATGTTTTCAATCATTATTCCATTTGATAGAAAACATATAGTACGAAAAAAAGGGAATAAAATCGATTTTACAAAAACAAAAGTTTATTTTCGCTGGAATGTATTTGATACGATTTCTGTTTGTCTGGCATTGTATGCATGCATATGTGTGCAAGCGTTAAATACTTTAGTTGCAATGGGATTTACGATTCAAAACCCATATGTGCAATTTTTTACAAATCAATCACAATTGTGGATTTTTATTGCGATTGCATATTTAATTTCCCGTATTTCATTAACGTTAAAAGGAATAAAGGAGATCAAAAATCATGGCGCAGATTGGGATTGAGGAGGAGCTCATGCTTGCGTATCAAAGTGGAGATAAACAAGCGGGAGAAAGACTATATGTTTTAATCAAACCAGCGCTATACACATTTTTATATCGATTTAACCGAGATGAACAATTAAGTATCGATCTTGTGCAAGATACGTTTTTGACGCTAGAGCGTAAGAAACATATGTATGAACTTGAAAAAGGTAAAATAAAAACGTATTTATTTCAAATTGGTTATCGTCTTATGATTAATAAGTTAAATAGGAGAAAAAAGTGGCGTACGCTTTTGCCATTTTTAGTGCCGATTCCGGAAAAAGAATTTTCTCACGAAGATCGGCTTACAGTAAGAGAAGCAATTTTGAAAGTTCCAGAAGAGCAAAGAGCGGTCCTAATCCTTTCTTATTATCATGACATGCAGCAAAAAGAAATTGCAGAGATATTAAACATTCCGATTGGAACAGTGAAATCGAGACTCTATAACGGGATAAAGAAATTGAAACAATTGCTGGAGGTGGATGAAATTGAGCGAAAATCTCTTTAAAAGTGAATATAAATTAAAGCAACATTTAGATAGTGATCATGTAGAAATACCAGACTTTCCAAAAACGGTAAGTCAATTCGATCGATTAATCGGGTTTCTTGGTTCTCCAGCGAAAGATCCTGTGGAGGCGACCATTGGGAATGATTTATCGGTTGTGTTTCATGTATCGTTATTAGTTGGGGTTCCAATTCTTTCTCTTATTACGATACTCTTTATGGCGTTGTAAAGGATTGGCAAGGAGGGAAACCTGACCTCTATTTGACACGCCTATATAAATGATGGTATAAAGAAAAGTATATGAATAATTGAGCGTGGAAAGGGAGAAGTAGTGATCATTTCCCTGTTTTAGAGAGCTGATGGCCGGTGAAAATCAGCACATAGATGATCGCGAATTACGCCCCTAGAGCATCTTTTTTCGATTGAATTGTATTCAAAAGGGAAAAGACGGTGCTAAGCCGTTATGTAAATAAGGTGGTAGGCTTTTTTGCCTGCAACTAGGGTGGTAACGCGATAATCAAAATCGTCCCTTATTTGAAGGGGCGATTTTTTTATGTTTTCAACCTTCACGCCAGTAATGAACTTAAAGGAGAGTATGTAGGATATGGGTATTTTACAAGATCTTGAATTTCGCGGTCTAATTAATCAGCAAACAGATGCTGAGGGCCTTGAGCAATTATTAGAAAAAGAAAGCGTTAAATTATACTGTGGTTTCGACCCGACAGCGGATAGTTTACATATTGGTCATATGTTACCAGTATTAATGTTACGTCGTTTCCAATTAGCTGGCCACCAACCAATCGCACTTGTTGGCGGTGGTACTGGTATGATCGGTGACCCGAGTGGTAAAAAAGCAGAACGTACATTAAATACGAAAGATACAGTTGCTTACTACACAGAAAGCATTAAAAACCAACTTTCAAACTTCTTAGAGTTTGAAAACGTGGACAACCCAGCAACGATGGCTAACAACTATGACTGGCTTGGTAGCTTAGATGTAATTTCATTCTTACGCGATATCGGTAAAAACTTCGGTTTAAACTATATGTTAGCAAAAGATACAGTAGCATCTCGTTTAGAAACTGGTATTTCATTCACTGAGTTCAGTTACATGATTTTACAATCATACGACTTCTTAAACTTATACCAACACCATAATTGCCGTCTGCAAATCGGTGGTAGTGACCAATGGGGTAACATTACAGCTGGTCTTGAATTAATTCGTAAATCAGAGGAAGATGCGAAAGCATTCGGTTTAACAATTCCACTTGTTACAAAATCTGACGGTACGAAGTTTGGTAAAACAGAAGGCGGCGCAATTTGGTTAGACCCAGAGAAAACAACTCCTTACGAGTTCTACCAATTCTGGATTAACACAGATGACCGCGACGTTGTTAAATACTTAAAATACTTCACATTCTTATCTCATGAAGAAATTCTTGAGCTTGAAAAGCAAGTAGCTGAAGCACCAGAAAAACGTGCAGCACAAAAAGCATTAGGTTCTGAAATGACAAAACTTGTTCACGGCGAAGAAGCATTAGAGCAAGCGATTAAAATTTCAGCTGCATTATTCAGCGGTTCTGTAGCAGAACTAACTGCAAGCGAAATTGAACAAGGATTCAAAGACGTACCATCTGTAGAACGTACTGCAGAAGATACAGTATTAATCGACTTACTTGTAGAAAGCAAAATCTCTCCATCAAAACGTCAAGCACGTGAAGATGTAACGAACGGCGCAATCTACGTAAACGGTGAGCGTACACAAGCGTTAGACTACGTTGTAACAGAAAACGACCGCATCGAAGGTAAATTTACAATCATTCGCCGCGGTAAAAAGAAATATTTCTTAATTCGTTACTAATAAATAAAAAGCTTTGGGGAAATTCCTCAAAGCTTTTTTTGTTTTAATCTCCTTTTCGAGTTCATACGGAAATCACATGTAAGCGGTATGATAAACGTATAACAATTAGAAAGGAGTGGTAAAACGAAATGTCACTAGAAGCGTTGATTATTTTTTCTTTGCTAAACGCGGGTCAACTTGCAGAGAATTCGAAGGTTGATATACATAAAGAGCAGAAAGATGCTTATGTATATGTTCAAAAAGAGGAAAATAAATAACTTTAATATATATAAATAAAAGCTACTCGAAGTAACTGTTTTGGTTTCTTCGGTAGCTTTTTTGTATGCATAGGATTCAAATTTAGTAAGTGAGCTATTTAATAGAGGGTTTGTAGAAGAAAAAAATATAATTAATGTGAACTGATAAATTGATAAAAATAAATCGTTATAAACAGGAGGATTTGTATGGAACATAGTGAGGCATCTCAAAGATTGTTACTTTCAGATTGCATGGATTCTATAATTACTATCCAAAAGTTAGGGATAGATGAACAGTTTACCCCGATAGGTTATGATAATCTATTTAGTCATAAAACAAGTAGTGACTCCTAAAGGGAACGTTTAGATAATTTAGTGTATAAAATCAAAGAAAGGTTTATCATGATATTAATATTTTCCTTTATTAAAAACAGCCGTTTCAAGTATTGACTTGAGAAGGCTGTTTTTTTGATTTAATCTTTTAAGTCCCCCTGTCAAAAAATAAAATTTGTCCTCTGGGGAGGATAGGTAGCGTAGGGGCACATCAATAGTTGCACTATTTTTAAAAAAATGAAAGGGTGGTGAAATGTCTACGAAACTCTATAAGTATTACATAATAAAAGCCACAACTCATGAAAAGACCTTCTAATATATTGTTAGTTTATTTGATTAATATTCTTTGTCCACTTTTCGTAACTCTGACTGTGTAAGTCCATATGTCTATGTTGTACAACCTGCTAACAACATAACAGGAATAGCTAAGGCTAATAGTTTACGTTTCATTGACATATACCCCTTTGTGTTATTTCTTTTTACTTAGTTCTTTTGTTGCTTTGTCTACTAACTCAGAAGCTTCGTCTAAATCCTGTTTAGCGAATTCAATTGTATCTTTATCATCCTTTTCTAAACCTGCCTGTATGTTTTCTACCCCTGATTTCGAGAATAACATTGCTTTACTTATGTTTATCGGTGCTTTATTGTCTTCAGCTAACTTATAATCTAATTTATCAATCTTATCAATTAATTCGAAATAAGGTTTCGATAACTCTTTTAACTTTTCAGCCTTCTTCTTATTAGATTTTCTGCTATCTATAAGGTCTTTTATTTCTTCCGTTTGTTCAGTGTAATCTTTAAGTAAGTATGTTGCATTCTTACTATAGTCTTCTTTCTTGTTTTCTTTAACAGAAGCTTCCATTACTTCGTCTTTCTTTTTATCGTTTGACTCACAACCTACCCCTGTTATTAACAACATTGGAATCGCTAAAGTTAATAGTTTACGTTTCATTTTTTCATACCCCTTTAGTATTTATTATTCTGCTTCACTTACACTTTGTATTTCCGCAAGACCTTGTGCGATACTCGCAGCTAGTTAAAGTGCTGTACTATAGTTATCACTAGATGTTTGATTAAATTCATATAGATGTTCTAATTTTTCTTGCAGTTTTTGCCTCATGACAGTAAAAAGATTTACCATAGCGTCCATACCTGGGATCGGCATAGTTTGGTTGAGCGCTTCTGTACTTGCTATCATTCGATCGATTTCTCGAATTTGTTCTAATATCTCCTGTTCGATAACATCTGTAGAAGCTACCTGTGATTGAAAGTCTCTTGGAAAAGCATCATTTTGACGGATTAATTCTTCGCATAAGTAAATGATTCCTTGTGCTAACGGACGAAAGGTTTGTAAGAAATATGCTTTTGCACTGCTATATGTTTGTCCTTGTAGAACAGTATCCAATGCAAAAGCATTAATAGAATGAATAATTTGTTCCATTCCTTGAATAGTAGCGTTACAGAAAGCGTTCATACTTTCTGTTTGAGCTTTTACTTGACCGAGATACATATTTAAAGACATGAACTTTCCCTCCCCTTACAAGAAAAATAATACCAATTTAAGGAAGTGATTGTAAATGTAATATTCTAATTATTTAGCGAAAAAGGTACTCTTTCATTAAGTTTTATAATCTCATTCGGATGATCTGGTAATGAAGAGGTTTTTTAGTTGAATGTAAATAGAAAAAGGGAAGGTATAGATTATGTACAAATAAATACGTTGTAAAAATAATGTTAAGAAAAGGAGAGTACAGCAAAGAAAAATGAGTTATGGGATAGAATGTAGTGTTTTTAAGTGTTAGAAGAAGGGGGAGGTTTTTATTAATGTGGATAAAAAATGGATGGAATTCTAGAGAGGGGGTTAAGTTTTATTAACTATAGACTTGCAGTTCTTTTTTATTTTGTTACATTGGTCTGTTTCTATGCATATAATCGGGTTATATTCAATAAAAAAAGCCCAGGCTCCTTGATAAACAAGGTTCCTAAGGCTTTTAATACTACTCTTTGCAGAGTACCGAGATTAACGAGAGTAGAACTCTTTAGTATTAAAAAGCCTTATTATATCAGTATTCATAGCACATTTATTATTAACTAGCCCCAAATTTAGCCCCACTTTCTGCTAAACTCTGGCTAAATAACTCTACTGACATGGACTCCATTTCTTTTAATACATGTCCATAAATTTCATAAATCATTTGTGGAGTATTCCCTAAACGTTCGGCAATTACTTTCACATTTAAACCTTGATTTAATAATATGGTGCAATGTGTATGGCGTAACCCATGTATTGTTATCGAAGGAAGGTTTGTTTTATTTAATACTCTTCTAAATGCATAAAGGACACTGCTATCTGTTATAGGTTTCCCAGTTTGATATGATGTAAATACAAAGGACTCATCCTGCAGTTTGTATCCAAAAGATAGCATTGTTTCCATGCACCATTTCCGGTATATACTTAATTGATTTACTAATACATCATCTATTAAAATTTTTCTATAGCTATTTTTTGTTTTTGGTGATCGTATACCTTTATTATCTCTGGTACGTTCAATTGTAATTGTTTTATTATCAAAATTGATGTTTTTCCACTGTAATCCACAGGCTTCACCTCTACGAATCCCTGTGTATGCAACGGTTAATAAAAATGTATAGTTTGTGGCGTTTTCTTCACGTTTAGCTATTGATAAAAATTCAACTAATTGCTCAGGTGTGAAATAATTATTGTTTTCTTCTTTAAGAGTTTCTTGACTTGAAAGTTTGATTTTTGTGAAGCGATTGCGAGACAATATTTCATCTTCTACAGCTGCGTTAATAGCAATCTTAAATAGAGTGTGAAATAAATGAACTGTACTTGGTTTGTATTTCTTTTCAAGTACATTCAAAAATTCTCTTTTATATGTGGTTCTATCTAATGTTTGTAACTTATAGTGACCAAGTAATGGTTTCATTTGTAACCGAATGGCCATTTCACGTTGTGCTCGAGAAGTTGGTTTCCAACTATTTTTATGAGTGTTATACCAAGTATCCAACCATTCACCAATGGTCATTTGATCATGTTCTACTTGTTTAGATTCACCACGTATTGTTGCAGCTTTCACTTCTAAAAGAGATTTGAGAGCTGCTTTTTCTGATTTAAATCCACTTTTTTTCTTCTCTTTACGTTTTCCAATGTTGTCATAATACTTATGACGGTACATCCATAGTTTTTCATTCTTTGCATTGAAATAATAGTATATTTCCGGTTCTTTTGCTGATTTGTGTAACTTCACCATTACCATTCCTTTCATTGCTTTGGCTGGCGTATGCATAGGAATGGATAGGTATTGGATTTATTCAAAAACATGTGTAACTTTATTTTTGTGCTTTAAGCATGATATTTGCCATTTCGTTTAGCAGGTGTAGATTGGAGTCGTTCAATTTATTTAATGTATCTACCATCTGTTTTTCAAACTTCATTTTTTTTTCTAAGTATTCCCAGTGTTGTTCCCATTTTCGTTGAGTTTCTGCCTCTATTTCTTTATATTCCTCTGTTTTCTTCCATGCTTCCTCTGCTTTTTCCCATTCCTCTGCACTTAATGCATTATTTTCATCGAAAAGAAAGTATCCAGCCTTATTTATTAGTGTTTCATAATCATAGTTGTAAGCTTTTGCTAGCTTTTTTATTGTTTCAAGGGATGGGCGATTAAATTTACCCGTCCGAGGATCAACACCCTTTTCTAGATTGCTTAATTGTACATGACTAATTCCTATCAAATTTGCCATTTCCCTTAAAGAATGATTACCTCTCAGTTCTCTTAAAAGTTGTCCGAAATCATTCATCGGATTACCTCCTTATTTTAGTTTTTTTGTTAATCGTGCTTTACATGAGTTTAACACCATGATATATTATTAGCAAGAGGTGTTAAACATGATTAACAAAATTAGAGAAGTTAGAGAAAAAAAGAAAATATCGCAGACTGAATTGGCGAAACGCTCTGGTGTGAGCAGAACTACTCTTTATAATATTGAAAAGGGTGGTGATACACGTGTTTCCATTGCACTCTCAATAGCCCATTCACTTGGAGAGGATGTGGGAAAAATTTTTTATAATTCTTGTTAACCCTGTTTAACGATTTACAAAAAGGTAAATAGGAATTGTTTATATAAAGAAATTATTGAGATGAGGTAATTATATGATTCCTGCAAATGTGCAAGTAAATATTGATGAAAAAGCCATTAAGGAATATATACTGCAGCAAATAGATCAACAACTTCACGAAACCTTATTGATGGTGGATCTTGAAAAGTTAGCAGTAATTACATCAATGAGTAAGAGATTTCTAGAAGATGAGATTTTATCTGATCCACGGATGAGATTAATAGAGCGACGTCGCAACAGAAAACGTTGGTGGTTCTATAGACAAGCCCTTGAAGTAATAACAGAAATTGTAGATGAATGGTAAGCAACAACGCTTTGGCTGGCGTGTGCATAGGAAACAAAGTTCATAAAAGATTAGGTGGATAATACTTATTAATTTAAATCGTTTGATATTTTGTAGCAACGTTGATTTGGAAAGAATTGAGGTGAATAGGTTAATGAAAACTGCTGAAGTACGTGAAGACAAGTTACATATGATTTTAGAAAAAGCGGAAAACGGGGATCCGAAAGCAATCAAAGTTTTAAAAGAAATTAATCGAATATTAAAGCAAGTATGATATTTGCTTTTAAAAACATTATTAAGAGAAAAGGAGGTGCTCATTTTTGAAAGTTACCATGCCGCACTATATAACAAGAATTGATGAAATGTTACCTGGGGCAAAAATAATCAAGCTAACTGGATATGCAAACGGAAATCAAGAGTATCAAAAAGCAAAAACGCCAGTATGTAAGTGGAAAGATAGCCAGGGATTAGATGATTTAGAAATAAATAAATGGATAAACCAAGGCGGATGGATTGGAGCAGTTATTCCTCAGGAGCGGATTATCATAGATGTGGATGACCAGGTTCAAGGGGAACTTGTCAAAGATTTGCTTGAAGGAGAAAACAGGCATCACCATTCGATTAAAACACCAAATGGATGGCAGTTTGTATTTGCAGCTAAAGAGAAAAGGACTCAAGACATTAAACAGATTACGAAATTTTTCTCTCAAATAGGTGTGGTTATTGATACCCGTACAGCTGGAGCAGGGTATATTGTTTTTCCTACAAACAACACAGAAGGACGTTACATAGTTACTAATAGCATAAATCAGCTGGACGAATTACCACAATATTTAAGGCCGGTTAGAAATACAGATAAATCTAAAGATTATATGTTTCCGGTACCTATAGAAAGCTCAGGAAGCAGAAATGACACACTGTATAAATTTGCTACACATTTAAAAGCGTGGAATGTTCCTAACGAGGAAATAATGCAGGCAATGGAGCTTATATATGAGTATTTTCTTTTAGATAAAACTGACTTTCCTTATAACGAATTAAAGGCCCTTACGCAGTCAGCTATTCAATGGAAACCAGACCAGTCAAAAAGACAGCATATGCCTGACAATAATTTTGAAATGTATGCCGAAGGTAAAGGCGAAAATAAAATTATTCCTAAGCCTTTTAAAGTAGGGAATAAAGGTACACTTTTTGAGACGAGAGAGGATAAGGATGGGAATGAGATAACAAAACTTGTATCTCGCAAAATCCCATATATTACAAAGGAATTCCATAACATAGAGCGGCCACAAGTACTCTATGAAATTGAATGGAAGGAAAGCAATAGAACTGTAAGAGAAGTTGTGCCGGCTTCTGCTATTGCTATTAGAAAAGAATTACTAGAACTAAGTGATAAAGGTTTTTCTGTTAATGATAATAACGTTAAAAAAATCATTACTTATTTTGACCAATATCTATTGATTAATAATATAGAACAACATTATGCGGTAGAACGTTTAGGACATATAAAGGATACTTTTATCCACCCTTTAGTTACTAAAGATGTTGAAATTATGGCGATAGATCATGGTGAGAAACAATTACTTGAAGCCTTTGAGGTGAAAGGAACAAGTGATACTTGGAAAACAGAAGTGTTTGAACGAATTAAACAGAATCCCAAGGCTGTATTTTTTGTTCTTTCTAGTTTTGCGAGTGTCATTATAAAGGATTTACGCTTGCAACCTTTCATTGTTGATTTAAGCGGAACCACCTCACAGGGGAAGACTACTACATTAAAAGTAGCCGCAAGTGTTTGGGGTAATGAAAGCTTAATGAGTGAATGGAATGCTACAAAAGTATCTATTGAGAGAAAATCAGCATATTTAAACAGTTTTCCTTTATTAATGGATGATACACGAAAAGCCGATGAACGTATTTTAAAAGATGTTATTTATTCTTTCAGTGGAGGACGTTCAAAAGGAAGAGGCAGTTTAAAAGGAAGTCAGAGGGAGTTTACTTGGCACAATATTTTACTAAGTACAGGTGAAGTTTCTCTAAATGAGTACGCTAAAAATCAAGGTGGGGCGGCTGCAAGGATTATCCCATTAATTGACGAGCCATTAAAGAAAGATCATAGCAATATCATGGGACTTTATGAAGCAATGGAAAACAATTATGGAGCGATAGGAATAGAGTTCTTAAAAGTTTGGTTGAAACATAAGAAGGAGCTTACTCCAGAGTATCACAAGTTTAGAAAACACTATGTAGATAAAGCGAAAGGTAATGAAGTATTAAGCCGATTAGCTGGATATTATGCAGCAGTTCATTTCACAGGCAGTATATTGAAAAACAAAATGGACTTTGATATTGATCTAAAAGCCATTTCCTCATTATTTGATGATATAGCAGAAGAAAATAAATCCATTGATAAGCCACTTCAATTTTTAGAAGAGATACTTACAGATTTGGATAGTAGTAGACAAAATATATTTTATGATTATATGCCTAAAATTATTAAAGCAATCTATAAAGATAAACAAAGACAGTTGTTTTTGACACCAGCTTATACCACCGATTTCTTAGGTGTTGAAGAAAAGCAAGTAAGACGTGAATGGTTAAAGAGAGGCATGACAATTCCAGTTGAAAAAGGAAGTAAAGTAGTTGATTACAAACTTGTAAGCCATAAGGGCAAGAAATTTAATGGTATACCGTTAAATATGGAACTTGTAGGAGATCTAGGATTTGATTTTTATGAAGCTAATATAGATTTTTCAGATTAGTAGTAATAAGAGTAATAGGGAATTACTTAATTTAAAATTTCTTATTACTGTTTAAAACCCTTATAAATCAAGGGTTGAATCAGTATAAGTAATAAGAGTAATAAAAGTAATAAGGATTTTGATATATACATGTATTTAAAAAAAAGAAAAAAATCCAGTTTATATATGTAAGTATTTTGATTTTAAAAATGTATTACTTTTATTACTGATAAGTCAAATCCCTTGTGGGAGTAAGGGGAAATAAGGTAATACGTCCAAAACCTTATTATTACTCGTACTACTGATATTTTTATAGAAAAGGCAATGAAGCTTAGAGCCGTAAGCATTTCAAGGTTTTAGCAAAAAGTAATAAACATGTATTACTAAAAAAATGGAGGTAAGTAAATGGCAACTAAAAAAGCTCCAATCGTATTAGCAATTGAACGTGATGAAAAAGGAAATCTTAGTACATGGTGCTCGGCGTGTGATTGTTTCCATCATCATGGTACCAGTGAAGGTCATCGGCAATCACATTGTTCAAACGAAGATAGTCCTTATATTCACACAGGCTATTTCCTTAAGAAGATGAAACTATCGGGTAAAGAGGTTGTTACAAAGAGTGAGCCTAAGTAGGTGATACGTAATTGGTTTGCCTTAAAGATTATCAAATGTTAGGAGAAGAGATCACTTATTTGGAATACAAGTTAAATAGAATACATGCTGAATTAAAACGTCAGAGTAAATGGGGTCAAGATATATTATCAATTAATACAGGCAATGAAGAAACAGAAAAGATACTAAATCAACTTAGGAAGAAACTCACATTTAAGAAAGAACAATTGCAACGGCTCGATGATATATTGAGTAATTTCAAAAACTTAGAACAACAGATACTTAAGCTGAAATATATTGAAGGAATGACGTTAGAAGGCATAGGAACCAAATTAAATTACAGTACGCATTATATTAAAGTGAAACATGCTGAGATTATGAGAAGAATTAAGTTTGCTGAGAGATTAAAGGTAAGAGAATAGAGAACTGTGGAAGGAAAACAAAATATTTTAAAAGCTATTTAATTAATTAAACAAGAATTGAATTGTTCATTTGTAAAC
>NZ_QPEL01000108.1:0-10746 GCF_008368965.1 Bacillus sp. AY2-1
AAAATGAAATTAGAATTTTAGATAGAGGGGAATGTCACAGGCTTATAGAGGTATTTACAAAGAAAAAAGCTTGTTGTAACGTAATAAACAACAAGCAACATTCTACAAAACAAAACATAATTTGATATTTTACATAAATGAAGATCAAGAGGATCAATAGAACAAAATTAAAAACAATTGAATATGAACACAAAACAAAAAGCCACTCCCATATGCTAACGGCTACCAACCTTTAGCGGGAATGACTCAGTTCTAGTAATTGCTACCAACACTTACTAGAATGAACTGTATTAACCCACAGTGTTAACGTTTAAGTAGTGCACCAACACTATCCTTAAACAACTATGCCTTTTCACGAGGCTTCTTTGATATACCCATTTTATCTATTGTTTGACTAAAATTCAACTAGTAAATGCTAGAATTGTATTTTTTGTAGTCAAAAGATATATAGCGGGCATCTCTAAACCTAGAAGTCTTGTGGATCTACAGGTCATTTAGGAATTGGAGATGCCTTTTTGTTTTTTGTTCGCGTGGAATTGCCTGATACCACGTAAATAAAAACTGATAAGCCGTAATTCCGTGCTGCCATACATTTAGCGGGAACGTGTTACGGCGTGGCTGGCTGTTGGTCGTGCAGGGGGTACAGAGTATACGCCTACAAAAACAGCGCCCCTCATTGGAATCCTGTTCTTTTGGTGAGGGAGGGTGAGAACTTACCCAGGGACGATTCTCTAAAAGGTTCGGGTGGTTATCGTTAGCATTACGGTGCTAGGGAGTACATTCAGTTTGTCGTGTAGGGACGATATTACAAGGACAAGCCATAGAAAAAGGATGTATGCGGTGAAAATCGCTGAGTGAACAGGGTCTATACATACGGATACCTTATAAGTGACCGCATGGCGAAAACAAGACGCTTATCCATCTATTTTGATTGATTACTTTTTTGTGATTGTTCAAAGTAGGGGATAAATCTGCCTTCCAGCCGTATTCCTTAATCGTTCCCACATGATAAAAAAACCTCAAGGTCCTCAGTCAAGATTAATTACGAACAATAGATGAAAAACTTGAGATTGTTTAAGACCTGTGGGAATGACTCACTAAGATAGAGGAATAAATAAGGGATTTACTACTTATTTGATTAGAGGATAAGGGGACGGATGGTTAGAATATGCATTATTGCAGGATTTGGTTTTATACAAATAATATAGTATGTGAAATTTTATATAGAAATACTTATAAAAGGTTTCAAATATTTTATTTAGAGTTTTACTTTTAAGAAATATTACAGAAGATAATTAGTTTTGTTATTTATTTATATTTTGGTTGTTGAAAAAACTTTTAATTTATAAAAATTAACAGGCTTAATTTACCATATTAATTAAGCCTGTTAATTAATATGGTAAATTTTATGTTGACATTTGAATATTTTGTCTTTTATAATTATTTTGAAAACACAAAGAGGTGGTGGACAAAATGAGATCAAATGAACATGAATACCGCTAGGATACAGCTATACATAGAGCTTCATAATAATCCGAAAAATTAGGATTATTATGAAGCTCTAAAATATACTATAGGAGAAAAATTATGAATAGAAATTTAAATATAGTTGCTTTAGAAATTCTTGAGGGCTGCAACCTTACTTGTGATTTTTGTGTAAGAAATGCTTTAAATAATTTAACGAACAAGGTTTCGCTTGAAAATTTCGAAAAATTACTCAATATGTTAAACAATTTTCCTCAAAAACCTCATATTGCTTTCACTGGAGGAGAACCTTTCCTTCAAAAAGATTTATTAAAGATATTAGAAATGACTGTTAAGTATGGATTTAAATTTTCTATAACTACAAATGCTACTATAAAAAATAGAGAAGTAATAGACTTCTGTGCAAAAACTCAATTTTTTAAACATTTTATCATCTCTATAGATAGTTATAACGCTGATGTACATAATAATATTCGGGGACCGAAAGCGCTTGAAAGAACACTTTCTTTCATAGATTATTTAAGAGAAAAAGAGATATCTTTTGGAATTAATGCAACTATAAGTGAGGTTAATTATTTCGATGTTGATGGAACAATAAAATTTGCTAAGGATATTGGTGCTAAGGATATATCAGTAGCAACAGTAAAACCAAATGGTCGAGGAGCTGCTACATTAAACCCTGAGCAATTGGATTATATAGCAAAACAAATATTAAATAATAAGTGTCTAATTGATGACAACTTTAAAGTTTGGGCTGCCGAAGTAACACTTTTCTTATATGATATGGATACTTATAGAGATGATATTATGAATGGTGAATCAGGTAGTTGTGCTTTTGGTAGAGCAACTTTACATATTCGAGCAAATGGGGATATTCTTGGTTGTACTTCTTGTGAAGATATAGTGCTGGGAAATGTTTTTGATACTGAAGATGACAATTATTTAAATAAACTTTGGCATAATCATCAAATATTAAATGATGTCCGATCTAAGCAAAAGCTAAATGGAACTTGTGGTACTTGTGAATTTAAAGAGTTTTGTGGAGGATGCAGATGTAGAGCTTATGGAATAACAGGCGATCTGTTCGGAGATGACAATTATTGTCCAATTGTTATAGAAAATAACAAAGAATACTCACTACAATGAAAAAAATTCTAGCGTTTACTATACCGACTTGGTCAGCGATGGTTGTAAATTCCCTTATTGGTATCACAGACTTTTGGTTTTTGTCTCAAATCTCTAAAAATTACATGTCAATTGTTGGTATAGCATATATTCCATTCTCTATTATCAGCTCATTGATTGTGGGAATTGGTATTGAAGCAAATAGAACAAAGGCAAAAGGGAATCCAATTAATTTTTGGAGCATACTTGTTTTTGTATTAATATTATCTTCTTCCTTGTCTATACTAGCACAAGGTTTTTCCCATTATCTTCTTTTTTTTACATGGGATAATCCTATGTATAATGAGATTAAAACTTATTTTAGTATTATTTGTTATGCTATCATTCCAACGTCTATTTTATATGTCTGTACAGGTATCTTAAGAGGAAAAGGGCTTCCTAAAAAAACTTTAATATTTAGTTCTTTGGCAGTGATCTTAAATTTTTCCTTAGATTTTTTGTTTATTAAGATAAACCTTTTAGGAAATCCTTTAGCAGGCTGTGCCATTGCAACAGTTATTGCAGATTCATTAGTGGCAGCAATCTATATTCTCTATTTCGTAAAAAAAAGATTTGTAGATACAGGAAAAATGGACATAAGAAGATTTATGACGAATGCTTTAATAAACTCGACAGAAAAGCTTTTTTCAGTATCAACTTTGCAAGTAATTTCTAATTTATTTATTGCTAAAATTAGTGTTATGCAAGCTTCAGTTTATTTTGGTCTGGATAGGTTCTTTTCACCGCTCTTACTTTTTTCTTATAGCTTTTTTGAATGGGTTGTATATTCAAAGTCGAAAGGTATTAAAACTAGTAATTCAATTTATTTAATTTATTTTGTTTTACTAGTAGTTTATAATTCTATAGTTATTCAATTTATGAATTTAGATAGAATAGGTTTTATATATTCATGTATATATGTAGTCTATCTGTTTATATTCTTTATTGAGAGAACCATTGTGGCTAATTTCTTTGCCGAGGAACAAGGAAAAATTGTTAACTATGTAATTTTATCAAAAAATATTCTTTTCCTAATAACTCTGTTTATAGTATCAAATTTAGGCAAGCTATCTCTTTTATCTTTTGGTGTTGTTAATCTTCTTTTCATATTTGGAGAAGCAATATGCCTTATGGTAATACTTCAAAAACAAAATAAATATTTAAAAATGGCAGGATAAGTATGTAGTTAGTATTTAACCCTCGCTACTAGCAGTTAGTTCAATGGAAAATTAAAATGAGATGGAAGAAAATTCGGTTTGGTGCAAAGTAAAAAACAGTGGAGGGACAGCCTAGTAGCTTATAATCCAATTATTGGATACAAGTCTAGGTATCTGTAACCTATATAAATTTTTTACTTATAAAGAAAAGACACCCATATAAGAGTGTCTTTTCTGATTTTTGATAGTTTTTTAGCAGAAACAACTACACCCAATAATGATTAATAAAATAAACAATACAAATAATAAAGAAAATCCTCCAGCGAAACCGCAGCCTTCGCCACAACTACCACCATATCCTATAACAATAGTGCATCCTTTAGATTAGAGGGGAAAACTAGGGTTCATTCCATGTGATTTAATGGGTTAACATTACCTTATGTATTTAAGAGTGAATTGAGCAGATCCTTTTGAAAATAAAGAAAAGACACCTTAAGGTGCCTTCCTCACACTTGGACTATCCTGTATTACTGCGGTTTCGATTAATAAATTAAATTATAACAATAATTTGTTATAATTCCGTGTACCCTAGCTGATATAATGTATAAGGAAATTATTGGTTAATTAATAGTGCATATATATTTGAGAGGGGACATAAGTAATGATAGAGATAATCGAGGTAATCTTGTCATTCTTTTTACTTGTTACATATTCCATTCGTTATCTATTTTCAACAGGCGAAAATAGGAAACAAGCAAAAGCAGATCTAAAAGAATTTTGGGCTAGTAATGAAGGACAAGGATTATTTGGTGCTGCTGTGGGACTGGTGATTTCTGTAATAATTTTTGGTTATTTGTTGATGACGCAAATAAATTTTTAACTAAGAAGAAAAGTATTAAAGAAAACAAGATATTAAATAATATATAAGGACCTCGCCATTTCTGTTGGATGGTGAGTTTTTTAATGTACAAAAGAAAAGACACCCAAAGGTGCCTTCCTCCGACCTGAACCATCTTAATTTTAATAATATGTATCTCGCAAATATAATTTTATCATATTTATGTATACTGTTTCTTGAGAAATAATAAGAGCACTCGAATGAGTGCCCTTGTAATTAATTCTTAGATAAATCTACACCATCAGTTTTGTTTCCTGGTGTTGTAGCAGCAGGTTCAGTTTGCATTGCCTTCAACATATTTGGATTTATATTAACTTGAACTGTATTAACATTATTTACGTTGTTAGTTCCGCCAGTACGAGCAGCAAATAATGCATTCTTGTAATCAACACGTCCACTTAATAAGAATAAATCAATAAACCATAGAATCCCTAATCCTCCGCAAGTCAGAAGATTCAAGATACCCATGCCAATATCCCCAACATAAAATCTTCCTGCACCTAAGAATCCAAGGAAAATATGTAATAAATATGCTATACCTTTAGATTTCATCTTTTTCACTCCGTCCCCAAAATATAAAATGTAAGATTTCTAGAACATCATAACAGAAACAGTTACAACTATATTGTCATATTTTATTGAATAAAAATAAAAAAGAGAGTACCAGTCTCTCCTTTTTATCTATTAGTAGAAAACAGTCACCTATATGGTTGATGTTGATATTGGTGATATGATTGAAAATGTTGTGCCGGTAAACTATAAGGATGAGCATATGGATCTGGTGGTGGAATATGAGTATGCCACCACCACCATGGTATTTCATGTGTCCAAGGTTTAGGGATAATGGTTAACATAGGACTCTGTCTATAAAAATATCCATTCAAGTTCGTTCCTCCTAACATAAATTTGATATTTAATTGGGAACATTATGGATAATTGTCCCTTTAGAATTGGGAGAACATCTAAATGACAAAAAAAAGAGAGCAATTTGCTCTCTTTCTGCATTTGGTAAAATTACGAAAAATTTTACCTGTAGATATTGGAAATGATCTCTTTTATGATGAAATCAAATCATGGTATATCCTTGTTGTTTTGTAACATTTCCACGTACAATGAAACTTGTTTTGCAAAACGGCCTTGCTGACGTCCATCAATCTCCTCATAAGCTTTTTGGATGTCATTACAAAATATAAAATTATTCACTAATCGAGATAAAGAAAACATTGATATCTTACCATAAAAAAAGACACCCCAAGGTGCCTTTCTCCGACATGAACCACTTTAATTTTAATAATATGTATTGGACGCCAATCCAAAGATAATTCTAACATGTTTTCATATAAATGAAAGTGGATTCTTTAACTTACTTAATTACTTTGTCCATAACTTCTTTATATTTGTTAAACTGGGCATCTTCCATATCACCATTCATTTGTATAAGGAAGTTACCTTTTGCGTAAGTATGAGAGAATAGCATTTGATTACCATTACCTAAATCGTCATAGTATTTCTTAGCTTTTTCAAGATCTTCTTTGTTTTTAAACTCAAATATTCTACCACCACTATCTTCACCTAATGCTGGAACTAGAATGCGCTTTGCTTCTTTTCTAGTATTTCCAAATTCTTTTTCTGGTAGGTCACTAGGATTGTCAGCTTCTAATCCTGCAGCTTTAAATTCTTCAATTACCTTACCAACCGTGACATTACTTGTCATTGATTTAACGCTATCACAAGCGGATAAACCAAATAATAATAGAGCTCCAATAAGTAATCCTGCTAATCTTTTAAACATAGTTGTTCATTCCTCCTAATGTAAATAAATCCGTAAATATAATAACAAATTATTTATCTTTATATTGTCATATATTGTCTAATAGAAATAAAAAAAGAGAGCTGTAGCCTTCAAGAAGGTATGGAAACAATTATGAGCTTCAAGGGCCATCTTGGAATTCAATACCACAATTCATTTTTGGGAAGTGTATTTGAGAAGCTTTTATTTTTGGATTATAAGAGTGCTCTCACATTTACGACAAGCGATTTTCTCTTCTTCAAAAATGAATAGATTCTCAGCATCACATTCTGGGCATACAACTGCAAGTGGTGTTTTTATATTTTTATAGCATAGGAAAGACATGACTGCCAGGAATAGAGCAGGCATAACAAGCATCATAAGTAAGAATAGACCTGCAAAAACGCCAGCAATTATGGAAAGTGGTTTCATTAGTTTTCTACCCACGGAGTTTACTTGATTATCCTTCTTACGAAAAGCAGTAACAAGGTAAGTATTGGTTTCTCTTACCGGCTCAAATGTTCTTACCGTATTGTAATCTTGTTCATTCATAGTAGGATAGGAAGTGTTTTGCTCTTTAAATCCTCGTTGTATATAATAGTTGTTTGATTCAGCTATTTGTGGTGTATACGAGATTCCAGTTCCAGGTATATAAGTTGTTGTTCTTGATTCAAGTGGAATGGAGTTCCCTCCCGTACCTGTGTATGTAAAGTTAATTTTCACACCCGGGGAAACTTGGATAATTCTACGAAACTTATAACCCATAATATTGTATCCTCTCCATCTAATTAATATAATTCTTTACTAATTATAACAAATTTTTAATTTTATATTAATATATTAAATTAAAACGAAATAATAAAAAAGAGTAATATTGAATTTTACTAATTTAAGGCGTTTTAGGAGTCTTTCTCCGACTTGGACTATTCTGTATTAATGCCTTTTCGATTAATACATTAAATTATAAAAATAATTTGTTATACCCCAATGTACCTTAGCTGATATACTGTATAAGGCAATTATTGGTTAATTAATAACGGACATATAGTAGGGAGGTACATAAGTAATGATAGATTTAATCAGTGGATTAATTGAAATGGTTTTTGGTTTTGTTGCATTCATTTTAGCTTTATTTGCTTATCTCTTTTCAACAGGAGAAGAAAAGAGACAAGCAAAAGAGGATTTAAAAGAGCTTTCTAAATCTTTTCTCATCCCCTTTATTGTGGTATTTGGAATTGCAAGTATATTTTTTATTAATATGATTAATGATATTGACAATAAACCACCTTCGAGAGACGATGGCGATCCTTTAGGATGTGCTCATTATGGTGGAGAATGGGACACTGGTGGCCTTTTTGGGGAAGCCAAATGTGTTTATAATAAAACTGATGAAACGGATTATAAATAATATACATAAAGAAAAGGCGCCCGGATAAGGGTGCCTTTTCCAATAGTTTTTTTAGCAGAAGCAAGAAGCTCCGACAATTATTAATAAGATAAATAATACAACTAATAAAGCAAATCCTCCTGCAAAGCCACAGCCGCCACCGCAGCTACCACCAAAGCCCATAATAATTCCTCCTTTAAATAGTAGGAGAAAAATAAGGAGTCACTCATGTATCTTAATGGATTCAAATTACTTTATGTTTTTATGGATTAAATGAGCATGGCCTTTTGAAAATAAAAAAAAGGCGCCATAAAGCGCCTCCCATTTGGGTAAATAAGAAGTAAGGTTTCTAAGATAACTGAAAAAATAGAACAGGTGCTTAGATTTTATCACGTTTTTTTTCTGAATGAACATGCATTATTACATATTTATAATAAATCCCTCTATTTTCCATTTGATAAAATATGTTCCGAATATTGTCAATATTTAAATAAATATTTCTATAAATTCAAAATATTTACAAAAATACAAATATGATACATTTAAGATGCAAGTTATAAAAAAATATTTAAGGGGGATTTATTATGTTCAAGAAATTAGTAGTTGGAGCATTAGCGACTGGTATTGCATTAACAGGAGGAGTTGGGGGAGCTTCAGCAAGTACGGAATCTATGGAAAGTTTTAAAAGCATTACAAGTCAATCATTTGGATACGAACTTCAAAATGGTAAACATTACAAAAAAGTATTTAGTGAATCAGGTATCTTTGATAACTATAAATATGAGGATGGGATTCATTGGTACTATAAAGGACGTAGTGTAACAACTGATTACGGTGGCGGTTGGTATGGTCATTATGAAGGGAGAGAAGGATAGTAAAGTTCTTATAGAAAAACCTCATTATTTGAGGTTTTTTCTGTTTGTATAAAACTGATTCTCCATAAAGAAAAGACACCTTAAAGTGCCTTTCTACTCTGTAACAAATTTAAACACGTAGTACATAAAAAATAAACAAGATAGATATGCTAGTCTGCCAGCAATTGATTCTCTCATAAATTTCATAAGTATCAATTTGATAATCAATGCTAAGGATAACGGTATAAACAGTATCATAGCAAGTTTGATCGCTAAATCGGTTATAGTTGGATTAAACGCTTCAAATTTAATTATAATATCCACTTACCCCTCTCTGTTATCGGTTTATACTTATAATAAGTTTTAAATTATTTTGTCCACTAAAAAAAGACGTTAATTTGAGAACCTTTTATTTTTGGATTATAAGAGTACTCTCACATTTAGGGGGCTCGCCTCATGCCCATCAATTTAAGAAAAGTAAACACCCCAAAAACAAAAAATGAGTTAATTTCTTAAAATGACTAACTGTAGAGAAAGAAAATTTTCAATTAGGGGGTACTTCAAAACCTTAGCTTGATAGCGATGGGGGGCTTTTACGTTTATTACTGCCGATTTTTTGCCTAGCTTATTTGCGTAAGCTGTAAAAAATCCATGTAAAGTCACATCCTTTCTCCCTTGAATAAGAGAAAGGATAGCAACTCGCTCGCCCTCACAATATACAATTACTTATTTATGTTTACCATTTGCTACTATTCATCTTCTATTAAATTTTCTATTTCAAGTAAAATTTAATAGAGAAATAAAAAGATACTTTCTATGCCTTATAACAAACAAAAATAGTATCAGAGGCATTATAAAATTAAAATAATCCTTTCCATCTCTACTTATTTGATACTATTTACGTACCAGGATTCTTCTGGTGAACCGTACCAAGATGGCTTACTATATGACTTTTGTTTTTCATTCCATTGCAACTTAACATCTACCCAATGTCCTCTAGGATATACCGATAAAATGCCCGGTTCATACTTTTCTACCCATTTAATTTTATTTAATAATTGATTTTGTTTCATTAAATGCGTATAAAAAACATTTTGGAACATTGTATGATAAATAGAAGTCGCAATATGTTCTATATCATTCGTGATTGCTTCTACACCAGTCATGACAACTGTCGCAAGTAAACCTTCTTGTAGATCATCCTCTCTACCCACGTGCATTTCTACATCACAATAATATACTTTTACTTCATTATCCTTATTAGGTACTAAATCATGCTTTAAATAAGGTATTTTGAACTTATAAATCCCTGAATGAAATCTAATTGCTTCTTCCATGTTTGATTGATTTAACCAATTCATAAAATCGCTCCTTTCTATAATTTCCAAAAATATTTACCTATATAATATTACTATAATATAACGGTTTATAATAATAATATATAAAATGTCCGCTAATACTTTTTTTATTGATATATAAATTCCAACGCAACTACTTAAAGTATAAATATCTTATTTAAAGTTTCATGATTTACTTTTACACTTTTATACTTGTGTAAAAGTGTAAAGTTATTCATTATCTTATTATAGCTTCTTCTACCTAACTTGAAAGCGGGTATTCTATGAATCATAGAGAACAACAACAATCTACTAAAATAGAGGAATACACTAGGGAGAACTAGTAAAAACCAAATGAATGCGTATTGTGTTATACAAAAATAATTAATGATTTAACAGCGGATCACATAGATTCTCTAAAGAAAAGTGGTTGGTTATTAACTTTTCTATTCAGATATGATGGTCTATTTTGGAAAAAATGGAATTATTGGTTTAATATTATTTACGATTGCACAATAGAGCATTCAAACATCATAAAACCTCATATTAGGAAAAAATGAGGAGCTAAACTAACTTTATTAAAATAACTATGAAATCCAGCGAGTGTAAGGGTTGCTTATAAATTTATAAAACAATTTATGAATATTTATTATTTACTGAATATTTATTATTGAC
>NZ_QPEL01000109.1:0-15466 GCF_008368965.1 Bacillus sp. AY2-1
ATATTAACCTCTATTCTTATTTATTCACAAAAGCATTTTTACAATATAATAATTACATAATGAATATTACCTATTATACAATTACACTCTCACTTCATGAATCTTATCCTTGTATATTTCAAACCATTGTTGCCATTCATCTTTAGAAAATTCTTTCTCTTCTCCTTCTAAAACGGAAGAAAAAAGATTTAAACAAATATGCCAACCAGCTATATCTCTCGGTGTATGATCTGTTAATTCATGAATGTACTCTTTAAGAAGTAAAAGAGTACCATTTTCCTCTTTATGTATTTCAAATCGGACACGGTCTTTATCCCAAGTAAATTCAAGTACTGAGTTTAGTTGACACTCTAAAATATCAATGTTTATGAATGAACCGTCCATCATGTCGAACTTTATTATTCCACCAGTTTTAAGGCTTTCAATCTGTAAATTGGACATCCATTTTTTCAGCTTACTGTTTTCTGTTAATACAGACCAAACTTCCTCTATCGTATATGGAAATTCGCGTTCAAATATTACAATATATCCATCAGTTAGTTTCCAAATTTCAGCTGTCATTTTAATTGCCTCCTTATATAGAATATATGTTCTCATTTCATTTTACACGAATATAAATATAAAATAAATATTTATGTCAACGAAGTGTTAATTTAAAGTGAATGGTGCTGAGAAAAACTTAAATATTTTCTAAATCGAGTTATATAGTATTGAAAATTAAATATAGATTTATGTACAAATAAAAAAGCCGCATTTGCGACTTTTGAAATCATAGGATTAACTCCTGTTTTTGTTCAAGATTAGCGCTTAATCGCATCGACAATTAGCGATGGAAAACCAAGTTTATCGCCTTTATTTCTAGAATCATACCTTTTCGAACGGAAAATAACACCGTCGTTTGCATCCCATTCGTTGTAATAAAACCGACCATTTTCATCACAATATTCAAGTAAAACTACCTCGAATCCAGCAGTTTCAAACATTTTCGTTAATGTTTTATAATTATGAACGATTTTATGACTTGCTGCTGGATGATCTTTCGGACCGGGGCCCCCTATTTGAACTATATTTTGATACGCCTCATCCTAAAAGAATGCATCAGGGACTCCGCACCGAATATGACCAGATGGTTTTAAAAATTCATAACAAATTTCAGCTGCTCTTACACCTTCTTCAAAAGTAAGGTGTTCCCATACATGCTCAGCTAAAATAGCTGAAATAGAGTTGTATTCAAATCTTTCTTTCCACGTAGCTTTATCTAGTAAGTTAAGTTCATCTTCTTGCGTTTGAATCCAACCCGGATTATTATTAAACACTCCAGCCCCGACAACTACTTTAATTTTGTCTTGTTTTATTGCCACCATGTTCACCTCTTAAACATTTTAATTCATTAATATATTCTATGTTTACTATTATCCTTCCTCCTTCAACAAATTTAGTAACATGAGTCCAGTACAATACCGAACTCATGCCCTAAAAACTCTCTGACGCAACGATCTGTCTAACTCTATAAAATTAGTTCATAATATACGATTTTTCTTACAGAAATATAGCACACCAAACATTAGCATAATACCAATCACGTAAAAAATTATTGTTCCGCTCCCACCAGTATTAGGGATCACCCAATTATTTTTCATATTTTTCACTGTTATTTTTTGTACCCTTACCGCTTCTGTAATTTCTATTTCTATTGGATCTCTAAGTAACATGTATCCATTTGGTGCTTTTATTTCTTTAATTGTATACTTTCCAATTGCTAATTGCTTGGAAATCACCTTTCCTTTTTCATCCGTTGTTAATCTACTAACTTCTTTCCCTTCTTTATCTAAGACTTGGAATATAGCACCTTTTAGTTTTAATTCACTATCCCTATCATCAACTTTCTCAATTTCAAATTGCCCAGTCGGATCGGGCAATTTCTTATTTCCTATTTTAATTTCTATTACTGTGTCTTTTTCTATTTTTACAGCTACTTTATCTTTTAATAATTCATAACCTTTAGGCGCTTCTACTTCCACTAAGGTATAGTTTCCTATTGGTAAGTCCTTTGATATCATTTCTCCTTTTTCATCTGTTATTAACTCTCCAACTACTTTTCCTTTTGAATCTTCTATATGAAACTTTGCCCCTGCTAGTTTTTTATTTTTATCACTTATGTCTACTTTCAAAAGCTTCATTTTCCCCATTGGATCGGGCAATTTCTTATTTCCTATTTTAATTTCTACTACTGCATCTTTTTCTACTTTTACAGCTATTTTATCTTTTAATAATTCGTAACCTTTAGGTGCTTCTACTTCCACCAAGGTATAGTTTCCTATTGGTAAGTCTTTTGATATTACTTCTCCTTCTTCATTTGTTACTAGTTCTCCAACTATTTTTCCTTTTGAATCTTCTATATGAAACTTTGCCCCTGCTAGCTTTTTATTTTTATCACTTATGTCTACTTTCACTAACTTCATTTTCCCCATTGGATCGGGCAATTTCTTATTTCCTATTTTAATTTCTACTACTACATCTTTTTCTATTTTTACAGTTATATCATCTTTTAATAATTCATAGTCTTTTGGTGCTTCTATTTCTACAAGGGTATAGTTTCCTATTGGTAAGTCTTTTGATATCGCTTCTCCTTCTTCATTTGTTACTAGTTCTCCAACTATTTTTCCTTTTGAATCTTCAATTTTAAACTTTGCTCCCACCAATTTTTTATTATCATTATTACTATCAACTTTTTTATTTTTACTTTTCCTGTACTAGGCTTGTTCCAATGTTGCCAGTTAAATTTGAAATTGTGAAATTCAAATCCACCAGTTTGTTGTACCGCACCTACAAATACTTGTCCATTAATCGAACCGCCTTTTGTTTCTAATACAGCATTGGGAGCAATCACACTTCCAACAACACCATATCCTTCTGTTGTAATTTTTTTCGCATTTGGAAAAACCCAAATCACTTTCCCGTATAGTTCAGTAAACGGGGAATTAGGAGAATATGGTTGTGATGTAGGAACTATATCTGTAGCCCTTCCAATATTGTCCGTGTCATATAGAATAGACCCATTTTTAAATGTAACCTCTGTTGCATCCGAATACATAATAATAAAATCTTTGTCCTTAGCACTCGGTAAAAATACATCTCTTATATCTAAATTGATTTTCCCTGTCAATTCTGATGAAACATAAATATTAGGATTGTTTATATCTTTTCCGATTCCATGACTCATATTTGGAATTGGGGTATTCGTTTTATATTGACCTGCATTTTTACTGACTTGGTTCACTATATTGCGAAATTCATTAAATCTCGCGTCAATTTCTAGTTTTTCTTTATAGACGATACGATTATAAGAAGATTGTATGATGCGATCTGGATCACTCTCTTTTGTCATTACGACTATTCCGTATTGAATGATAAAAGATTCTTCTCTTGATTTCTTAAATTTCCCAGACAATAACAAGGATGGATATCCCTCATCAACCCATTTTCCACCTACTATATTAGATGTTCCCGCAGCAGCACCTACAATCGTATACCCCGATGCATCCATATCACCTTGAACTGCGATTGCTCCTTCAATGTCGCCACCTATTGCTTTATGGTTACCAAAGACAACAGCATTATAACGCGATATATCACCTAGACCTTCTAAGTTTGTCGTGGATCCATATGCTTCTTGTGGTACATATACGACAAAACTTACACTTAATATTAACAAAACAATAAAATGAATACTTACCAGCTTTAATCGTAGCCTCAATTCCTTTGTTCCCACCTTTACCATATTTTTTCTATAGTCGAATATAATGACATGTTTATCAATGAGGATTTACTTCATCCCCTATATACTTGTCCCACTGCCTATTAATGCAGGATAAATAAATACATTCTATCGAGTTAACCTTTTCTTATAAATTGCGACTAGAAACACACATAACAATAGGATTGGAACTATTACAGTCCACTTATTAAATATAAATATCTCTGTACTCACTTTTTGTTTTTCTTTCTCGTTTAACTCCACACGCACACCTCGAACTAGCAATCTATTGATGTTTACTCCATAAGGCGTACACGTAATTAAAGTTGTATAATCTTTATTTTCTACAATTTGTAGATCGTCCGTTTCGTGTGGTAACACTACTTTAATTTGATCTACTTTATAAGCAAGAACTTTGTCTAAAGAATGAATATAAAAAAGATCTCCTTCGCTCAACTTATCTAAATCTGTAAATAATTTTGCTGATGGTAAACCACGATGCCCTGTTAAAATAGTGTGCGTATTTTCTCCACCTATCGGGAGCGAAGAAAAATCTAAATGACCTATCCCGCGGCTCAATACTTCCTCAGATGTCCCTTGATAGATTGGCAGTTTTATATTAATTTTCGATATTTCAATATACCCCATTACATCTCCTAAATTTAACGCATCAGCATATGCTTGATGATTACTTTTTTTTTCAGAAAATGGATCAGTAAATGTTTTCGTGAAAGTGTGAACTTGTTTATTATATTCGGCTGCTTCTTTTTCCCTACGTTCGACTTCTTTCTTTTGTAGCGCTTTGATTTTCTTATCGTAAGAGCTAATCTCAGAATAATGTGCACGAGTCGCCAACCAATTACTAATAGTAGGATATAAAAAAACTCCTAATCCAAATAAAAAAATACCTCCCAAAACAAGATTTCGTTTCATATCTCCACCTCTGTATATGCTTAAATATCGAAAAGAGGGAAGCATTTTGCTTCTCCCCTTTTCCCATAGTTACATGTTCCTAAAATCTTAATTATTAGCAAACTTTTTTCTAAAGAAAACAAATGCCGCTGTAACCATTAACGTAAGGCCTATTACAGTAAAAAGAGTCGTTCCTATGCCACCCGTTACCGGAAGAATCCATCCACTTTTATTATTTTCAATCGTCAATTTAACCGTTTGATTATTTTCGCTAATCTTTACATCAATGGGGTCTTTTAATAATTGATAAGAAGCTTTTGTACCATCTTCTTTTGTATATGTTGGTGCTTTCGTTTCAAAAATTTGATAGTCTCCATATGGAATGTTAGACCATTTAATAACACCATTTTCATCTGATACACCTGTTACTTCTTTTCCTGCTACAACAACTATTTTTCCGTTTTTATCTTTAAGTACAAACTCTGCACCTTTTAATTTATTCTTATTAGCACCATCAATTTTTGTTAACTCAATTATTCCAGTTGTTGGAACAACAATTACAGGTTTAGATTCCTTTTCTCCAATTACATCATTTTTATTTGTAAAATCAATTTTTGCTGTATTTAAAATTTCCGAACCAGATGGTACTCCTTCTTTTACTTGAGATTTAATTTGCAAATGAAATTCTTTTTTACCATCTAATTTTGTGAAATCTTTTACTGTAGCTGTTACTTTTTGACCTTCTATAGCTACCTCTACAATGCTTGCATTTACTTCTGCTCCATCAATTTTTACGATTGGCTTTCCTTGAAACACTAAACGATTGTCCAAAGTATCTGTTACCACATATTTTTTGTATTCCTTAATGTCTTCTGGAATTAATGTTTTAATATCATAATTATAATTAGTTAACGGATTTATTGGTAACACTTGCAATTTACCGTTAATCTTTTTATCAATAGTTGGTTCTTCATAGTTTTTCACTTCTAATTTAACTACTGTACCAGAAGTAATAGTTCCATCTTCATTAATTGTTCCGGAATTCTTAACAAAAAACTCACGTTTAGTTGGATCTATTACGTAGCCTTTCGGAGCTTTTGTTTCTTGGAAATAGTATTCACCATACTCCAATCCTTGCACGCGAATATGACCATTAGCATCTGTTACTAACTCTTTTTTCACTTCTGTACCATCTTTTTTAAATAAAGAGAATACTGCATCTGCTAATGTTTTTTCATTTACACCAGTTTTTATTAAATCCACTGCACCACGTTTAATCTCATTTTTTGGATACATATGAACATCATAGTTTAGCACCTTACCCTCTTTATTCGTTAATGGAATATCCACTGTATACGTATTTGGATTTAGATTAACATGTGGAGGTCCTGCCACTTCTTTCACCTCATAACGTCCTAGCGGAAGATCTTTTAATACAGCTTGTCCGTTATCATCTGTTACTACTTGATTTGGAGTAGCTCCCCTTACAGGTTGCACGTTTTCTTTTATGATTTTCCCATCGTTTGAAATTTTTTCAAAAGAAGCAACCCTTTTCACTTCAAACGTTACACCTTTTAATGGTTTCGCATCTTTTGGCACCTCTTGATTTGCAGAACCGTCACCTTCTAGTCCCTGCGCTCCACCTTTTTCTTGCTCATACTTATGAATCGTTAAAGTACCTTTGGATGGTGAGTCTGCCTTTATTAATACACTAGACCATGTAGAAAATGTTAAGAAAAACACTAAAAGCACACTAAATATTTTTTTCATTTCTCTTATCCCCTTTACTACTTCTATCATTTTAAAAATCATTTTAAAAATCTCTTTATTACTATTACCTTCTTACAAGCAATAGTGTGCCAAGTATCAGATTTAAACGAATAACATAAAACATAGTCGTCCAACAATCCATTGTTTACAATCACTTATTCACTTTTCTTATCTTCTATTATTACGTTGTCTCTCCGCATGATATATGTAATTTTCTCCCCTGAATTACATTTATATCTCTACTTCAAGACTTATTACATTGTTACATAATAGCTTTCACTGCTAATTTCCACTAATCACTTACTGTCAATCCATTCATTTCTCCCTTCCTATCCCTATTTAAAATCCAACCTTAATCCTTTTTTGATACATATAAGTAATAACCAACAAATAAGTGTGACGATTCATATTTTTACGCTACTGTCCAAAACTATTACCTGTATATTCAAATAATATGTGCTATTCATGTTAAATTATGGTATTATTCTTAGAAGTTTATAACTTTTATTTATATTTTTTATTAATAAAGGTTTTCCGTTTCTACTTATGAAAAAAGGAATATATGTTTATTTAACTATTACGCATAACTGTAAGGAGGAAGAATATGACTAAAAAGCTCAGTCTAGTTGAGATAGAGTACATTTGCAATATGTTTTTCCAATCTTTTGAAATTCCAGTTTGTTTTTTAGATTGTAACAAAAATATTCTTTTAGAATTTACATCAAAAAATGATTCACACTCGTTGTATACATCAAAAATAGAACAGTTACATGTGCTTTTTCAGAGAAATGATACATATAATTCCCCCATCTTCAGAACTCACGAACATCTAGGGCACTTCATTTTAATTCACATAAAGAGCGATTATATGGTAAACGGTACTGTTATTATCGGGCCCTTGGCACATGTAAACTTTTCTACAAGTAAAGCGGATAGTAACCTTAATTTTATTCCGAATTATAAAAGAACAAGAGACCATTATTTTTCATTGTCAGTCAAAGATCAAAAATTCTTTATAAATATAGCAATATTGTTCTATAACATTCTCTATACAAAAAATTCAGATGTAAGCACCTTTTCAAATAATAGTGACTCACTTCATATAAGTCATAGCAGAATCTTAAACGAAGATGTATATATTTCAATGCAAAAAGACGAATCCATTTATCATAATTTATATATAGAGCAGCAACTACTTAGATCTATAGAAAACGGGGATAAAGAAACCGTACTCAAATATTATTACGAATTCCAACAAGAGACTCTTTCATCTTTATCTTCATTCCATCAATTAAGACGTCATAAAAACATTTGTATTTCATCCATCACGCTCGCTACTAGATATGCGATAAAAGGGGGACTTCCATCTGGGATTGCTTACAAAATTTATGATTTACACATTCAAAGAACAGAAGATTTAAAAGATAAAGAATCTGTTTGGGATTTATTAAAAAATGCTTTTTGTACCTTTGCAGACCGTGTAAAGGCACAAAAAACACAGCAATATTCACAGACTATTGCTATTTGCAAAAACTATATTTTAAAAAATATTTACAATCCAATATCTGTTAAACAACTTGCTAAATTTGCAAATGTAAATTCAGATTATTTATCTATATTATTTAAAAAAGAAGTCGGTATTTCATTAATTGAGTACATTCAACGTGAACGAATCGAAGAAGCAAAGAAATTATTAACTTTCACCACCTATCCCTTATCAGACATATGCGCTTCGCTTAATTTTAGCGACCAAAGTTATTTCACTAAAATTTTCAAAAAATTCACAAATGAAACACCTGGTAAATATCGAAATTCTCATGTTGTCATTTAGAATGAAACTTCCATTAAAACAAAATGTTTTCAGTAACTCATCAATGGCAGATTAGAAGCACTCCCAGATTCATGAACTATAGAATTTATGCTTTTTCCAAACCAAAAAACACGTTACTATTCTTTTATTTTAATGAGAATAATAACGTGTTTTTTATGTAATGTAGTTTTGTAGACAGAACATAATCCAACTACAAATTTTTATAGAAGCCAAATGCACCGCTTAACTACTAAAATCTTATTAAGTAAAAAATCCATATTTTGTTTTACTTACTTTCTACTTTATTTCTTCTGGATAATGAACTCTTTTCTTCAAACGAATAATCCCTACTATTATTTTTGCATCTTTCTAAATTTGCGAACCAAAGTAAGTACTGTACTCGAAATAATCATCAATATGCCGATTTCTGCACTGTTGTTATTTGTACTTACACCCGTCTTTGGAAGCTCCTTATATGTATATTCTTTTTTATCGCTATTACTGTTGTTTGAAATATTACTCTTATTTGTCTTATTAGCAAGGCCATTTGCTTTGCTAGTTTCTTTATGTTTCACTAATACTTTTTGTATTGTATTTACCTCATTACCCACGGAATCTCTGACACTATATATTATTTCATAAATACCAGCTTTAGTTGTATCTATAGTTCCTTTATACGCTACTTTAGAAGTAAGATCACCGTCTTCTTTGTCAGTAGCCGATACTCCTATCAACGGATCAAATTGATCACCCTCAGTAATCGAAGTTGTAGCAGGTACTTTTAGTATTGGTTTTTCATTTTTAATTTCTTCTCTAACTTTGACCGTTACAGTTTGCTTCGCCGTTACTTCATGACCTTTAGAATCTGTAACCGTGTACGTTAATACGTAAGTACCGGCTTTTGATGTATCTACTTCACCATCAACTTTAATTTTAGAAGTGAGATCACCGTCTTCTTTATCGATAGCTAATACTTCTGCCATTGGAACAAATGAATCTCCTACATGAAGTATCGCTCCAACAGGCACTGTTAATTTAGGTTCTAAATCTGATATTTCTCCATTTCCCTCTACAATTACAGTCTGTATAGCCGTTGCATTCCCGCCTTTAGAATCAACAACCAAGTATTCCACAATGTATGTACCTGGTTTTGAAGTATTTACATCGCCTTTATGCTTTACTTTATTTGTTAAATCACCATCTTCTTTATCAACAGCTTTTACATTTCTCATTGGATCAAACGTATCTCCTACACGTAGTGTAATCGTAAACGGTACAGTTAACTCTGGAGCTTGGTTTTCTGCTGTTTTTTCGTTTTCTTTCACTTTTTCTATAATTTTTGCAGCATCAAAAGCATTTTGGACTGCTTGAACTTCAATTGAGTTCGTTCCATATTTATTAGTTGCCACTTTAAGGCATGCCAATTTCAATTCAGAAAAATTAGAAGTCATGTTTAATTCATCAGTATTTGCATAATAGAAAATATCAAACATTTTATCTTCACCAATGCCATTTACATTTACACCGTTATGAGTACCACCTTGTGCAATTAAATACGCAACTTTATTAATAATACTTGAGTTAAAATGAACGCCTCCATAATCCTCTCCATTTAAATCATTATATTTACTATAATCATCAGGATACGGTAGTCCATCTGAAAAATTAATTGCAGTTGGATTTTTCATATTACGAAAAATCGATCCAGTTTGTTCTCCTATTGTCCAGTTAAATTCCCCATTATTTATGTATTTCTCTATAGCCGTTCCCATAATATCCGATAATGCCTCATTAATTGCCCCAGATTCTCCTGAAAATTCAAGGTTAGATTCACTTGATGTAACTGCATGTGTAAATTCATGACCGGCTATATCGAACGCTTTTACCATAGGATCTCCATATAAAAGCATACTAATGTTATTAATATTAGTACTAAATGCATTTTCCCAATTTTCAGGATCATTTGTTCCTCCAGAATCCCATGCATGTACAACTGAAACTACTTTGTTTCCTTTATTATCAAAACTATTACGCTTATATTTTTCTTTATAAAAATCGTATACCTTTGTTGCTAAGAAATGAGCGCTTACCGCCTTTGGATCATTAAATGTTGTTGAAACGCTAGTTGCTAGTATACCAGGATAATAACTTTCTTCATTTGTAATATCTCTATAATTTACATCATATGTCTCAATTCCTTGTCCTCTTGTGTAATCAGCAAGCGCATAATTCCCACTGGTCTGTTTAGAAATACCAAATGTACGAGTTACGCCTAAATCATCTTTTCCTGTTCCAGTTAATGATGTAAAATTGCTAGTTTTATTTTCCTTAACGGATTGAACATACTCTTCACTTATTTTCAAACTTGATTCTTGTACCATATCTTTTAACATTTCACCATTATGAGCATTCACTAAATAAGTTCCAGATACATAATTTGGTGTTGTAGCAGCAAATGTAACTTGATATGCATTGCTAGCCTGTCCATGATTTTCATCAACAAAAATAACTGCCTTAACTTCTGGCTCAGAAATAAATTTAGTATCGTTTCCGTACTTTTTATAAATATATTGTTTTGCTTCTTCTTTTGATAAATTAATAGGTTTCTTTAAACCTTCTTGTGTTAAATTTTGTGCGCTATCTCCTGAAATACTTTTAATAATACCTTTTTTATCTACGTGAGCAGTCAACTGGTGACCATATACTTCTTTTCCTTCATATATTTGTTGCATGCGCACAAGTGTAGTTCCATCATAAGAACCACGTTTTTGAAGAACCTTGTAATCTACTCCTGTTTCTGCACTAACTTGTTTTGGAGACAAAGCATGCTCCGTATTTTCCTTAAGTGCATCTTTCACTACATTCTCTGGCGCCTTTTTTGATGGTTGTGTAAGATCACCTGTACGGAACGAATCCTCTTGAATTTCTACTTGCATTTGACCAGTTTCCTCTGCATGACCTAATCCATATGGCGTTACACTTGTTAAAACGAATCCTGTTGTTAATGCAACTATAGCTATTTCTTTTTTATTTCCCATGATATTCCCCTCGTATAAATTCCTATTATTTATATGAAACTGCTAAAATGTATACAATCTATTCCTAACATAAAAAGATGACTTTTGTAATCAACAAAAGCCACCTCTTTAATATGTAATATCCCTAAAATGTTTTTAATACATAATTTCTATACAAAAAAGAAAAAAGCACTCATTAACGAGCATTTTGCAATACTTTTATTAGGTCATTTATATTTTCAACTTTCTGTTGAAACTGATCAAGTCTGCTATGTAGCAATGAAGGATTTTTATCTTCAGTTGAAATAACTTGTTTTAATTCGTTTTCTAATTTATCATACATATCAAAGAAATTATCAAATTCTACACTTACAAGCTCTTCATTTTCGCGATAGAATCTTTTTGCTTCTATATAAGTCATATATGATTTATTTAAAAATCCTAATGAAATTAAATATTTAGAAGTGTTTTCTTGATAAATAGCAATATCACACGCTATTTTAATATCAGAATAAGTCTTTTGAACAAGACAATGCAATTCAAAAATCTTAAACTTTAATCCATTATTCATTTCATCCCCTCCCATCGTATCTATTCTACATAAAATTAGAATATTATACAAAGAAAATTATTAGCATGAAATTGACAATTAAAAAGATAACTTAAGGATAAACAAATTCCTCTCATTACAAATTATAGTTGCGAAGCATTTACCAACTTAACAGAAAAAATAAAAAGCGAAAAGAATAAATCCCTTCCGCTTTTAGAGTAATAAATACATTTCATATTGCGCTAAAGAATTCTTTTCAAATCCACATTTCTTTAAAAAACCCTCCAGTAAATTATTGTTAGGAAACCCAATTGATAAACTTGATAAATTTAATTCTTCTCTTGCTACTTCTAATAATTTCATCCCAACACCAATATTTCTATAAACTTTGTCTACGAAAATAAAACTAATTTTACCTTGTTCATTTACACATAGAGAGCCTTTTAAGTCATTATCGACATATGCACCATAAAATACATTATTTGTTTTTTCGATATAATCAACATCATTTTGCCAATTTATATGGAAGTTTAACCATTTCTGAATTTCATCTTTAAAAGTTGGAAATTCTAATTGTTTTACTTCAATATCCTTACAATCTTTATTCATTATTTTAGTCAAATCATTTAAATTATAATAAGAAAGATCGTACACTTTTTCATAGCCCAACTTATTATAAAAATGAATCGCTCGGTCGTTTCCTACAATGACTTCGAGAAAAAGTTGCTTACATCCATGTTGAATCGCCTCTTCTTTATGCAGTTCAAATAATTTTTGACTCACACCAATACCGCGGTAATTAGGATGAACCGCTAATGTTCCACAGCGCATAGTCTTTATACTTTCATAATCCTTTATACCACCTAATATTACGCCAACTGATTTGTCACCGTCTAAAGCAAGAAAAGAATGTTCTAGCAAATTACCTTCTGGTCCAAAAAAACGTTGTATAAAACCCTCTTTTGAAACTTCCATCTTAATAATATAATCGGAAAATCCATCTTTAAAAGCTTCATATACTAAATCAATATTTACTTCACTACACCTTTTATATTGAATCATATAAAATTGCCCTCCAATTGCTTGTATTAACCTCAACATGTACCCATATAATATATTCCATCTATTATAAATTTCAGCTCTTAATTTGAAATGAACGGACATTTCCCTACATATAACTTACTATTAATTTGTTTTATAACAAACTATCTATTATTTACTACATTAATCTCATAAACACGTAAAAAAGCAATTAAATGCTCACATGCTCTTTCGCATGCTAGCATTTTAAAGATTTTTTGTTCTTCTTTCGTTTTATCATTTGCTTGATCTGAAGCAGCTTTTAAACATAAAAATGGTTTTTTATTTATTTGACACACATAGGCGAAAGCTGCTACTTCTTGATCAACTGCCAATGCTCCGTATACAGTATGAAGTAAATATCTCATTTCTGAACTACGAATACGTTGATCTCCAGATAAAAATGTACCGAAATGTATCGGATCATACAATCGTATTTTTTTTATTCTTCTTACAAGTGATTTTGTTGTTTCAATAGGTGCTGTTCTACCGTTATATAAATTAAAAACATCTTCTCCTGAGCCAGCAGCAGTAACATCGTGTTGTATTGCGTTTAGTGCTACTACAATATGACCGTTTTTCACTTTGTTTGATAAACTTCCGCATATTCCTGTCATAAACAACTCATCTGGCTGAAACTCACTAATTAACAATTGTACACAACTAGCGCAGCTTACTTTACCGACACCAGTTACAACTGATATAATTTCCAGCTCATTGATAGTATGAAAATGAAATTCCCAAGCTGCTCTTTTTTCAACACGTTCACTCGGATAATGTTGATGCAAATACGTCAGTTCTGGTTCCCATGCAGATACAATTGCAATACGTTTCATTACACGCTTCACTTCCCCTATTGTCATTTAAATAAGTTATCTATACTTTCTCGTTCATAATCTGGAATCCATTCTTTATATTTCTTATATAAATCTCGTATTATTTCTTTATTCTTCGCAATTACTTCACATCCTCTATCATCATACATAAACATGACAATATCTTTCGTTGCATTTATGAGAAATACATCTGGATAAGAAATTTCTTTTTTCCGTCCAAATCGAGGATACAAAACAGAGAAATCCTCATGATTAGCAGCTTGTATAAGCGATTCATATTTAATATCTTCCGCAAGACATTTTAAAGAAAATTGATATGTACAATATAATGTGAAACTTTAATCAGTTCATCCCCCACTGATTATCAGCCCTCACCAATCGGGCTTTTAGGGGCAGCCCGCCCCCCACCTATCTTCTTTGCTTTCGCTGAATTGGGGGTCTTACTGCCCGGCAAATAGCGGGATAAATCTGCCTCTTCATCTTCAAATAGAAACGGTAACGTTTCTTGTCTTATATGAATTTCGCTGAATTTTGAGGTGGGGGTCTTACTGCCCGGCAAATAGCGGGATAAATCTGCCTCTTCATCTTCAAATAGAAACGGTAACGTTTCTTGTCTTATATGAAATCTTAAATCTCTTTTCTTAATATATTTATTGTATACATTTATTTTCTGTGGAGTTTTTGTGTTTTCCTTTTTAAATCTATAAACATTTGTCACTACAAACACTACATCTTCTTTTGAAAATATGTCTTCAAATAAGAATTTATTATATGTATATAGCTGAGAAAAGTATTCCATATTTAAATCGTCGGTTCCTTCTACAATTTGATATTTATCTTTTCCAAAATCAAAATACAAATGATTTCCCCACTGAGAATATAAGTACGGTACTAATGTAACTCCTGGAAATGTTTGATTCATATATTCTTTTATTTGCATTTCCTTGTCCCTTCTACTGTACAATTCTTTTTAAATACCAATATGCTTCTTCTAGCCACGGATGTATAACTTTCAATGTATCTTTCCTTTCCCACAAATATGAAATATATACAAAAGCAGCTTTTTCCAAAGATTTTTCCAATCCTTTTTTATTTCTATTAAATATGGTGGTGTCCTCTTTTGATCCCATTCTATTTTATCTGCAACAATAAAACTAAATCCATTTTGTGTGTTACCAATAAAACTAAATCCATCTTTGTTGGGTGTTTACGCAGTGTAGTATGACAACAAATTGCATCTAATACGTCTTCATCTTCTACTTTAAATATTTCTTTTGCGATTACTCTCGATAGTTTTTGATGAATAATCATAGGAAACTTTCTTTCTGCTTCCTCTATTTCTACCCCAAATTCTTCAGCAACTGCAATCCGCTCCTCGTTCGGAAAAATGCCACTAATATCATGTAAATATCCTGCAATTGCTGCTTTTTCTTTATCTACGTGAAACTTTTCTGCAATCTTTTTTGCCTCATTTGCCACACGAATTGAATGTTTATATGTAAACTCTTTATTATATTTTAGTAGAAAATCTTTAATATCATTGTCTATTTTTCCAGTTGGAGCAAATGAATATATATCATTATATAACATAGAAAATCCCCCTTATAACTAACTTTCAGTATAATGCAGAATTTAAATATTTTTGTTATTTTATATTCGTTATTAATCTTTTTACTCCTTTTTAATACGTTACATGAAATTTTATACAGAATCAGTGCTACAAGTACATAAATG